>JAIRWY010000089.1 GCA_031268675.1 Candidatus Ancillula glyptotermitis
AAACTTCATGATGGAAAAACAGTAGAAGCAAAACTAGAAGATTACAAACTTACTTCAAGTGTAGATACAGACATAATAAAGGATAACACAGTAACCTTCCCACATGCATCTCCTCATATTATAACAGCTAGTTTATTATCTAACCCTAGTATTACAACACAAGTACTTGTAGAAGTAGAACCAGTATCAACACCTGTTGACCCAACAACTCCAACTACACCCGCAAGTCCTAGTGCAAGTAACACAAGCTCAATAGGCGCAGTTTCACAAACTGGTGTTCCTGCTAATGTTCTTGGGCTTGCAACTTTGTTGATGTTGATGGTTGGTGTTGGATTTATGAGAGCACGGAAAAGAACTGTGTAGGACTGTGTAATGCAAGGAATTACGCTATTTGACGCTAGTGTAGATATTGCAGGTGCGCAGAAGTTGTGTGATTTGAAGGCAAATCACACTATTTAACCACTTGAGCAAGCAAACACATGTGCGCAAAAACCGCGTGATTTCCTAGAGCAAATCACTCAATTGAACTTGCAACTAGCAAATACACGCACAAAACTAGTATAATCCACACCTAATTTAACATGTGTGGTATACACAGGTGTAGAAATAGAACCGCATAAACAACCGTTTTATGCATTGTACCAGTATATGCACATGTGCAAATAGTAATGAAGTGATATGAAGTACTCTTGTATTATCCATTTTCATGATGTCATACCCCTATGGTATAATACACAAGAAGACCGTGCGCCCAAAAAACAAAACAAACAATATGCAAACAGAAAACACGTAAACACATGCAAACAAACAAACAAACAAAACAAAAACACGCAGAAAACACGCAGAAACAAAAAACAACATGTAAATAAACAAAACAACAACACGCAAACAGAAACATGCAAACAGAACAACAACAGAAAACAACAGCATAATTTACGCGGTATTTTGAACGATACTTTAATGTGTGTGTTATACACAGGTACGCAAATAAGAAGGCGTATTCGTACATCAAACCGCTCCTTTAACCAATCTGCTATTATCTACACACTTCTTGATGAGCAAAGCAGACTGAGTGATTGCAAAACGCAGGTGCGCAGAAACCGCGTGATTTATAACATAAATCAGACTGATAAAATTCACTTGTGCAAGTAAACACAAGTGCGCAAAAACAGACCGCGTGATTTGCAAGCAAATCACTCAATTGAACTTGCAACTAGCAAATACACGCATAAAAACTAGTATAACCCACACCTAATTTAACATGTGTGGTACACACAGGTGTAGAAATAAGACCATGTAAACAACCGTTTTATACATTGTACTAGTATATGCACATGTGCGCAGAAGTTCATAAAAATACAATGTTTTTCTGCGTTTTTGCACAGATTATCTATTCTTTTTTTTGTAAAATAGCGAATCCTATAGCGATACTGAAGATGAGGATGATCTTTATGATGGGTAGAATCCATGTAACAGTATTTTTTAGACGATTTTAGACAATTACTGCCACTCCAATAATAAGAAGTATAAAAACGAATTAGAGAGTGCAAAAGTAGAATATGGCGGTAATGGGTAGTGATGGTACTTCCCACTTCTGCCTTTTATATATCTGGTGTAGAGTTAATAAATGAAACTAGAACATTCTGCTTCAGATACGAAGTAAAGATTGTTCTTGCTGGTGTAGAATGTGGTATAATATAAACATGACTATAAAAGATGCGCAGGATTTTGAGGTAGTATTTCAAAATGTGTACGAGAAGGCTGTTGAAACGCTTGAAGATCTCGTTCGTATTCCATCTGTATCAGTTGGTGTAACTCGTGAATCAGTTGAATTTGCAAATATTGAGAAATCTGCAGAATTTGTATCAAAGCTACTAACTGAATGCGGCGTTGTTAACAAAATAGTGAATGCAGAGACTGTTGATGAGAGTTCAGGCAGTTCAAGGCCAGGAAATCCTGCAGTAATTGGAAGTCTCGGTGCAGGTATTAACGGAGAACTAGATGCAAAAAAGCCAACTGTTTTGCTTTATGCTCATCATGATGTCCAGCCAGCTTTATATCCAGAGAATTGGAAAACGAATCCATTTGAACCAACACACATTCAGTCTTCAACTGGACCTAGGTTATTTGGGCGTGGTGCGGCAGATGATGGTGCTGGTTTAGTTGCACATTTAGGAGCTATTGGTCTTTATCGCGCATTAGGAGTGGAATTACCTGTGAATCTGAAGATTTTCATTGAAGGCGAAGAAGAATGCGGGTCTCCGTCATTTAACAACTTTATAAAGAAGTATAAGGATGAATTGTCAGCGGATGTTATTATTGTTGCAGATTCTAGTAATTGGGCAGTTGGAGTTCCTGCAATTACTACATCACTTCGAGGAGTTTCTACTATTGATATTGCGCTGAATGTGCTTGAACACACAATTCATTCTGGTATGTCATCTGGTCCAATAATTGATGCAAATGCACTACTTATGTGCACAATTTCTAGTATTTGGGATGAGCAGGGTAATATAGTTGTTGATGGTTTACTCGGCGCTCGCGGTAATGAATTGCCAGAACCTACTGTTGATTACTCGTTTGAGCAATTTGCAAATGATTCAAGTTTACTTGATGGAGTTTTGTTAGCAGGTACAGGTACAATTTCTGGTAGAATATGGACTAAACCGTCAGTAACAGTTATAGGATTTGATGCAACTAGTACTGCAAATGCGAGTAACGTTTTCGCTGCCTCATCTAAAGCGCGCTTGAGTTTACGAGTTGCTCCTGGTCAAGATTCAACTGAAGCAGCAAATGCACTCGTTGAACATCTATCTAAAAATGTTCCATTTGGGGCGAAGTTTTCATATACAATACTGGAAAGTGGACCGTCTTTTGTCGCAGATACCACAACTAATGGAACACTTGCTTTAAAGAGCGCGTTAGAAGAGGCTTTTGGAAAAGAAGTTGTATATGCAGGTATGGGTGGTTCAATTCCATTCGTTGCTGATTTAAAGGAGACATTTGAAGGTGTAGATGTATTACTTATTGGAGTAGAAGATCCAGATTCCCGTGCACATTCTGATAACGAATCCGTTCAATTAGAAGACTTAAAGAAAATTATACTAGCACTAGGTCTACTGTTTGAAAAATTAGGGAGTAAGTAGTATGACTAATTGGTCTGAAATTTTAGGCAAGCTTGTAGCACGGGAAGATTTAGACTATACAAGTGCAGCGTGGTTGATGAATGAAATTATGCTTGGGAATGCAACAGATGCAAAGTTGGCTGCGGCGATAAGTTTGCTTGCTGCGAAAGGTGAGACCGTTGATGAGCTGTTGGCATTTTCCGAAACCATGTTGGAGCATTCACATCGTTTTGAAGTAAGTGGAAAGTTGCTTGATATTGTTGGAACTGGTGGAGATCATGCTAAGTCTGTAAACATCTCCTCAATGGCATCTATTGTAATTGCTGCTACAGGGATTAAGGTTTTAAAGCATGGCAACCGCGCGATGACATCCAGTTCTGGTTCTGCAGATGTGCTTGCAAGACTTGGTGTTAATTTAGAGTTGAAGCCTGCTCAGGTTGCTGAAGTGATTGAAGAGGCGGGAATTTCCTTTGCATTTGCGCAAGTTTTTCATCCCGCCATGAAATATGCTGCACCAGTTCGAAAAGAGTTAGAAATTCAGACGATCTTCAACTTGCTAGGACCACTTACTAATCCTGCGCAACCAAATTCTGTTGTAATTGGAGTTGCTGATAGTAAATTCACAGGGTTATTGGCGGAAGTGTTCTCAAAACGAGGCTGTGAGGGGTTTGTCTTTCAGGGTAAAGATGCACTTGGTAGAGGGCTCGACGAGTTAGCAGCGACAGCACATGGTGTACTTTATGAAATTCGTCAAGTCAACGGAGATGGTGTTATTGAAATAACTGCGTTCGATCCTGCAGTTTTGAGGGAGAGTGTGGGGCTTGAACCTATTGAAATCAACGATCTTGCTGGTGGAATTCCTGAGCACAATGCTCAAGTTGCGCGAGATGTTTTTAACGGAGTTGGTTCTTCTTCTGCTGACACTAAACAGCAACGTGCAATTTTTCAGACGGTAGTTTTAAATGCTGCTGCTGGAATTGTTGCAGATGGCACATCAATACCTGATGAATTAAAAGATGCAGATAACCCATTCGCGAACTTGACCAAGAGGTTTGAATTTGCATACGAACTAGCCAAAAATACCATTTTGCAGGGCAAAGCTAAAGAGAAACTTGCTAGCTGGGTAAAAGCAACAACTGGTAAACAAAACTGAGCCTGCATTTTACACCAAGTGTTTGAGTGATGTTGACTAATAAAATTCAACTGCACAATTCAAGTAGAAGGACAAAGACATGTGCAGGACAAAAACACCATCAAGTGAACACCTGGTTTATTCTAATGAACTGAAATAGAAAGCTATTAACCTTGTTCTAATAGGATGGACAAGCAAATAAAGATAATGAGCCAATAGATATTAAATCTCTTACTAGAGAAGAACTTGAAAAAATAGTTGATCAGTTAGAGTAGATACGAAATTGTGAGGCAGTTATAATTGAATTACTAAAAAAAGATCTAGGCTTAGTAGATTATCCAACCGACAAAAAAGGTTCTTGATAAGTTTGCTAAGCCGTAAACATAACTATTTGATTACAAGATTATGCTTATATTTTCATATTTCAAGAAGAACTTAATTTAAATACACGTACGTAGGTTAAGGCACTTGCTTAAAACAAATGATTGGCTAATGGTGCAAAGAAAATCATATTCTGTAGTCTGTTAGTAGAAAAGGTAAGTCAGAAGACAATGCACCAATAGAAGGGTCTTTGGAAGACTTAAACAGATGCGGTTTGTGTATACTACAAGAAAATGACACAGTACTAGTGTTCTGCATGGATTTTGAGCTGTTTTGGTGCTTGGCATTGGGGAGGAGGGATGCGGATGTAGTCAACTTGACGAGCAAGAAGAAGTGTAAAAGCTGCAAGAGTTATTTGCATGTATTCGCAAAAAAATATTTAATAAAAATAGAACAAGATTTAAGTATTCTTGTTAATATGTATCGATTTATGCATAATTAACAGGGGTACTTTTTTCGTAATTTATATCAACCGCGCCTATAATAATGACTTCAGAAGTATTGGCAACTAAGCACTAAAGAGCGTAGCTGTTTGTATAAGATAGAAGATGAATTTAAGTTGATTGATTTTTCTTTAAGTTTACGATGTTCACAATTAGGAGCAGTAATGATACCGTAAATAGGGGAAGAAGTGCTGTACGTAAGGAAAAGATTGAGGCTAGGTAGCCAAATATTGGTTGTACTGCTAATGCGATAATGCTCATCACGAAGGTCTGTAAACTGAGGGCTGTGGCTCGGTATTTTGGATTAAAGTTCAAATGTAGATGTTGTGAGCTAATTGGGTTAAAAATACACATCAGAATAATTTGTGAGACATAAAATATAGTTGCGATATAAATATTTGGCACTAAGCAAAAAACAATCAATAATACAACAGAAAATATCGGCACAAATGACAGGATAAGTTCATCAAATCGATGTTTAAGGAATTTCAATATCACTAGAGCTATACTTGCGGAGACTATAAATTGGAATGCCAAAACAATGCCAGCAAAGTCCAAATTGATACCATTTTCTACCAAGATGTTCATATAATAACTGTCAGATGGTATATATCCAATTGCAAAAATAATGTTTATCAGTAGCAAAAAGCGGTACTTTTTATTAGCGTTGATATATTTTACCACTTTGAGTACCTTGACTTTTGTAATGTTCTCCGCAGTATTTTCCAGTTGCGTACTATGGACAGTAGGAATTAAAAGTGTGAAGAAAATCGCGATAATTTGCAAGCCAATCGTAATTATGTACACTATTTCAAATGAATAGTTGTCACTCATATAGCCAGCAATGAGGCTTGCAGAGGCGATTGATGCGTAAAAACTGATTCTCGTTTGCGAGTTAACTTTTGTGATAGAATTACCAGCATCTTCCAGCACACTGTCTACGATTAGTGCCGATAAAGCTGCTGTATTCATTACATAACCGATGCCATATATAGAGATTGAGATTATCATACCAATGAAACTCTTACACGCAATCGCTATAACAAGACTCAAAATTGTGAGCATAATGCTAAGTATAGTTATAGTCTTTTTACTGTGACGATCAGAGAGCAAACCCGTTGGAATGTCAAATGCTATTTTTGCAGCTTGGTAAAATCCAAAAATTATACCAATCTGCATGAAACTTAAACCAATCGCCTGAAAATATAATGTCTGGATTATCCATGCTGCATTGAATTCAATGAGGAAATACGAAATGACGATTCTTGTGATTTTATATTTATGCATAAAATTCTTTATATTGCAGAAGTTGGGAATCTATTATTTTGTAAAAATCCACACACCTTTCTTTGTTTATGTCGTCAGAGGTTTCGTATATATGGCTTAGGCACTCTCCTCCACATATAAATCTATACTTACAATCGGTGCATTTTTTTAACGTTTTAATGTTGCGACTTTTCCACATTTTATCTATTTTTTCATTAAGCGTAAAATCTGATATGTATGACCCAATCTTAAAATTATTATTCCCAACACCAAACCAGCATTTGTAAATGTTTCCAGAATAATCGAATATATACTGATTGGCAAAAGCGGCACAATTTTTTATTTTAACTAAATAATTTTTATTATTAAATATAGAATTAAGAAGCTCATGACCATGAAAATAAAAGTCAAATATACACAATTCAGCATGTTTTTTCTTTTGTTGTAGTACTTTATCAATAAGTTCTTCTTCTGAAATTATATTTTTTTGTCCTAAACATCCACCGTCTTGAATAGGATATGCATATATGTGTAAATTATCTAGACATATAAATTCATTCTGTATGTATTGAGCAAGTTTCACTAAATCATGAACATTTTGATCATCAAGATTAACACGTAGAGTAATTTTTATATCATTTTTTATGGCAATTTTTACATTTTGCATTATGAGATCAAAACTTCCACTTCCACCTTTGAACATTCTTCTTGAGTCATGTATTGGCTTTGATCCGTCAACTGTAATTTGTATAGTTTCGCAGGGGTATTTTATGAACAAATCAACAAACTTATCTAAATTTACACCGTTTGTGATTAGATTATATGAATAACCGTTTTTATTTGCTTGTTGCAAAATTTTGTATATTGCCGTATAGTTTTTCATAAGCAATGGTTCTCCACCCATGATTGTGATTATAACATCTTTTTTATTGAAAAAGTATTTTCATCAATTTTAAAGAAATCAATATACTTTGATAGAATCATTTAATCTCACTTAACTTGTCATTACGAGGTAAATCTTCACTAGCTTTACTAACACTTTTCATCTCTATCTACTTTCTCTGCCGTTAAACTTGTACTACTATTAATGGGAGTGATAACCTCATGCCAATCCATAAAATCATACCACAAAAGCAATTTACGCGTACAACACCCTGTGCTCAGTATCGTTATGACATATTTTTGGTTTATCGTCAGCTCATAAGACAGATGAAGTACGCGGAGGATACGAGATTCGAACTCGTGAGGGCAAAACCCAACCGCCTTTCCAAGACGGCGCCATAGACCACTAGGCGAATCCTCCCAAGAGCATGTATTACCAGCGATAGTGAGCAAATGCCTTGTTTGCTTCAGCCATTTTATGCGTGTCTTCGCGTTTTTTGACAGCTGCACCAAGCCCATTGCTCGCATCAAGAATTTCATTCATAAGACGTTGTGTCATGGTCTTCTCACGGCGAACACGTGAATAATCAGTCAACCAACGGAGTGAGAGTGTATTTGCGCGCGCAGTTTTAACTTCAACTGGAACTTGGTAAGTTGCACCACCAACGCGACGGCTACGAACTTCAACAGTTGGACGAATGTTATCAAGTGCTCGCTTAAGTACAACCACTGGATCTTGTCCTTCTGCCTTTAATGCAACACCTTCAAGTGCGCCGTAGACAATTGACTCAGCAACAGATTTTTTACCACTTTTGAGTATCTTGTTCACCAACTGAGTAACAACAACTGAATCATATACTGGATCAGCAATAATTTTACGCTTTTGAACTGGACCTTTTCTAGGCATTATTTACCTCCTTTAGGCTTTTTTGTACCGTACTTTGAGCGTCCTTGATTGCGATCTTTAACTCCTTGTGCATCAAGAGAACCACGAACAATATGATAACGGACACCTGGAAGATCTTTTACACGGCCACCACGAACAAGCACAATTGAGTGCTCTTGTAAATTATGACCTTCACCTGGAATGTATGCAGTTACCTCAATACCGCTTGATAAACGAACACGCGCAACTTTACGAAGCGCAGAATTTGGCTTCTTAGGTGTTGATGTATACACACGTGTGCAAACACCACGACGCTGCGGACAAGCTTTGAGCGCAGGAACCTTAGAGCGCCCGACTTTTGAAGTACGCCCTTTACGCACCAATTGTTGTATAGTTGGCATTTAGAATTCTCCTTATAATCATGTACATTAAACTACCAAGTTATATTATACACTACTTTTTGAGGTTTGTCAAATCAAATGTAGATTTTAATTAAGATAAGTGCAATACTTCACATAAATATCAGGAAACTTATATTTTAGATTGCATATTATGTTTGAGATCTAGGTATACACCATTTGTCCAACCAAAACCATCTTGTACCAGATATTCGCCACCAGTTGCAGTTTTTTCTGGATTGAGAACGTTGTACTTTTCAAACATCTTACCAGTTGAACTGTATACCTCTTCGCACAGGTTCACCCAACGAGTAGTAATTTCATCTGCAAGCGTGCTAAATCCGTAGTTATTAAGTGCTTTAACTGTAATCCACTGAAGAGGTGCCCAGCCGTTGGGTGCATCCCACTGTTGTCCAGAAATGACTGCAGTAGTAAGTAAACCGCCTGTTTTTAATAAGTTGTTTTTGATAAATTCAGCAATGTATGCAGCTTTTTGGTCAGTTGCAATTTTTGCAAACAGTGGAAAAACCATAGCCAGTGTTGCTCGTGGAGATAAGCAGTTGTTGTGAAAATCAAAGTCCGTATATATTTTTGCATCTTCATCCCAAAACACTTCATTTATCAACTCGGCGCGGATATTTGCTCTGTGTTCAAAATCTCCAATACCATTTTTGCCAAGAAAATCTTCCGCAATATATAGTAAACAATTCAAATCTACGGCAAAAAGATTACTAGTGCGAATACTGCTCAGATCATCTTCAACTTCTAGCCATCTGGATGAGAAATCCCAACCAGATTCTGCAGCAGCTCTCAAATGCATGAACAACTCAGGTTTTTTATCATCTGGAATTAGCAAACTTGTAGTAAAATCGGCGGTATACGATTCTGCTCTCGCAGTGTTTAAAGAGCTTGAATAATATGCAAGTTGTCCAAAAGAACTAGTTTTTTGGCGCATTTTGTACCACCAATTCAGTTCTTTTACAAGTGCAGGCAATAGTTCTTGTACAACTTCTGGTTTGTTCATCTTCAACATGAGCGTAAAAACTGGTGGTTGCGAGCGGTCCAAATAATACAATCTACTCGCATTTGGAATAAAGCCAAATTTTTCCACTTCCCATGCCATACAACGTGTTAAATCTTCCACTTGCGAATGCTTGCCAAGTGCATTTAGTCCAAGAGCGATAAAGTACGAGTCCCAATAATACATTTCCTCAAATCTTCCACCTGCTTTAATATAAGCATACGGTAATTGGATTAAAGTACTCTGATCAGTGCTATTTGACTGTTTAGTAACCATTGTATTATACCACATCTTGATGTATTTTGTAAGTGAGCAGTTTTTACTAGTTAGCGATTTTTGTGATTGTGGGTAGTCAAAGTTGTTTTCAATATATTCAGCAAGCGCACTATTTTTTATCTGTTTTATTTCATCATTGATTTGTTTAAGCTCTTTTTTGGGTACAACATCAACAGCCAACTTTTCATCAACATTTCTAAAATGTGCACGTAAAAATTCTAATAGTTCAGGATAATCAAGTACACTTTCTGCGTTGGAAATTTTCATATTTCACCGTATTTTATAGCAATTTATGGCGCTCAATAATTGCATCTCGATCTGCACCAACTCCAATAACTGAAATTCTTGAACCAGAAAGTTCTTCAAGTGCAGTAATATAGTTTTGTGCATTTTTTGGAAGATCTTGAAAGTGCTTAGCGGAACTGATATCTTCACTCCAACCAGGAAATTCCTTGTAGATTGGCTTAGCAACCGCAAAATCTGCAGAGTTGGACGGCATATTCTTATGAGTTTTTCCATTTACATCATATGCAATACACACCTTAATAACATCAAGGCCAGTTAAAATATCAAGTTTAGTAAGTACCAGATCTGAAAAGTTGTTAATCAATGAAGAATATTTTGCAACAACTGCATCATACCAACCACAACGTCTTGCTCGTCCAGTTGTAACTCCGAATTCGCCACCAGTTTTCAGCAGATAGTTGGCAATTTTATCACCAGCAGAAATTTCTGTTGGAAACGGTCCTTCACCCACGCGCGTTGTGTACGCCTTAATAACTCCAACTACTTTGTCAATTCTGGTCGGACTAACTCCTGTACCAGTACATGCACCTCCAGCAGTTGCATTTGAACTAGTGACGAATGGATAGGTTCCGAAATCAACATCTAGCATAGTGGCCTGACCGCCTTCAAAAAGTACATTTTTTCCACTGTCTAACGCCTGATTTAGAACTAGAGGAGTATCTTCAACCAGTGGTTTTAGGCGCTCAAGATATGGTGTAAATTCTTCAATAACCTCATCTCTGGACAACATGGGGCGTTCATATCTGGTTAGAATTCTATTCTTTGAATCAAGTGCACTATCAATTTTCTCGCATAGGACATTTTCATTAAAAAGATCTGCGATGCGTATTCCAGACCTTGAAATTTTGTCTGCATAAGTTGGACCAATTCCACGACCTGTTGTGCCAATTTTTTTCTTTGCTGGATCATTTTCCATTGCACTGTCTAACGCTCTGTGATATTTAGTAATAACATGCGCTCCAGAAGATACCAATAGTCTGGAAATATCAATGCCCCTAATTTTTAATGCATCAAGTTCTTTAAAAAGCACAGGAACATCTATAACAACTCCGTTTGCAATCACTGGTATAACGCTAGGAGTTAAAATTCCAGATGGTAGCAAATGCAAAGCGTAAGTCTCATTATTAACGACAACCGTATGTCCAGCATTGTTGCCACCATTGAACTTCGCAACCAAATCAATTTTGTTGCCAAGTAAATCAGTCGCCTTACCTTTGCCCTCGTCACCCCACTGAGCACCAACTATTACTATTCCAGACATTTAGCTCCTCATATTGCCTTCCGAACATAGTATAACACAATTGCCTATCATTTGTCAAGTCCAATGACATTTTCTTCTTCAAATAGCAGAAGTTGAACACTATATCTTGCTTCCTTGAACAAGTACATAACAAGCGCCTCACTAGTGCTAGAAATAGCAACCACCAGTAATATACGAAACTATGTTTTAACGGTGTCTTTAGGGTGAAACCCCTGCGCTCCCCTTGCTGGCTTGACAAGCGGGGGGGGGGGGGTGCTATAATAGACATATTATGGATTATGGGAGATGTGGTTGATGGACAAGAACGCGTATAGGAATAACAAACTAGTTGAAAAAAACGGCGCGGAAAACGGCGCGGAAACCAGTGTAAGCTGTAAACAACTTGCGCAAGACAATCTGCATGTTGCTAAATCTAGCACAAGCATAAAAAAGCGCGCCAAAAACAGCTTACAGAAGAAGGATATGCGTAATTTTCGCAATTTTCATG
>JAIRWY010000050.1 GCA_031268675.1 Candidatus Ancillula glyptotermitis
TGTATTTACCAGCACCTCAAGGGGTCAAGGGGGGTGGGGTACAAGGGGAGGCGACCGTTAGGGGCATAGCCCCTGCGTAGGTCCCTCCCCTTCAGAATCCTCCCCTTAGAATCCTCCCCTTAGTAAAGAAGATTTCTGTTATAGAAAAGCATGGGTTTGGGCGCAGCCCAAGAAGAGTTGTATTAAGAAAAAGAAGATTTATTTTAAGAACACCCATTGGGCGTTAGCCCAAAAAAAAGTTGTAATAAGAACAGTGGCAGTTGGGCAGCAGCCCAAAAGAAGCGTGGGTTTGGGCGTAGCCCAAAAGAAGTTGTATTTTTAAAATAAATGTGCTATAATGATAAAGTAGTACAAGGTCTCATACTGCTTTTGAGGAATTGCAGTTTCAGGTTTGCGTATCGTGAGGAGAGCGCAGTTTATCCTTGAGTATCATGTAATTGACTGTATTTATACATTTTTTGAGGAAAAGATGTTTGGTTTTCGTAAACTACACCTAAGAAAGGTAGTTGCGTTGACGTATTGTATTATTACATGAGTTGAAAGGATTTTTCATGTTTTCTATAAGTAGTAAACGCGCTGTGCGTGCACTCCAAATTTTCGGTGTATTCATCACCATATTATTACCACTAGGGCTAACTTCCTGCGGATCTAAAAGTGATAGTGCGGATATTAAAACTCTAAACATCGGTCTAACACTAGCTCCGACTAATCTTGACATTCGTACAACTTCTGGTGCTGCACTTGAACAAGTTCTACTAGATAATATCTACGAAGGGCTTGTTACCACCAACGAAGAGGGCAAGGTTATACCTGCACTTGCAGATAGTTGGAAGGTTTCAGAAGACGGACTTAAGTACACCTTCTACTTGAAGAAAGATCTGCATTTTTCAGATAAAAGAGCAGTTGGTGCGCATGATGTTGTTGATTCTATTCTTGATGTAAAAAATAACAAACTAAATGGTTATGCTTCATTGGAGAAGTTGGAAAAAATTGAAGCACCAGATGCAACAACAGTTGTATTTGATTTGACATCACCAAATCCAGAGTTCTTGTGGTCATTAGCAGGCAGAGTGGGAATTGTAATAGATAAGACTAAGAATATAGATTATAAAACAACTGCTTTTGGAACTGGTCCATTTATATTGTCCTCGTGGGATGGTTCAACTAGTTTGAAGCTTAAGCGCAATGATAATTACTGGGGAAAAAAACCAGAAGTTGAAGAGATCAATATAGTATACATTACCGACAAGAATGCGGCTGTAAATGCACTTGAAAGTGGTACAATTCAGGCACTATTCCCAATCAATCAACTACTTTCTGCAAAATTTAAAGACAATAGCAAGTATAAAATTCAGGTTGCAGAAGGAACTGATCGTTTTGAGTTGGCGTTTAATAATGCAACTGGACCATTAACCAACGAACATGTTCGTAAAGCAATTCGGTATGCTATTGATCATAATGAGTTCATTGCAAATCGTGGAGGTGTAGATGCATTACTTGGTGGTCCAATCACTAAACTTGAGGCTGGATATGAAGATCTAACGCATTTATATCCCCATGATGAGAATAAAGCGCGTGAACTTCTTAGTGAAGCAGGTTATTCAACTGAAAATCCGCTTAAGTTATCCTTAAAGTATGCTTCTGATACATATGGTACAGAACTTGGTGAATTATTAACTTCGCAGTTGAAAAAAGTAGGTATTGAACTAAAAGTTATATCGCAAGATTTCCCAACTTGGTTAGATGATGTTTACAAAAAGCATAACTACGAGTTGACAATTGTGGATCGCAATGAGCCTAAATCATTCTTCCACTTCACAGAACCTACTTACTACTTTGGGTACAACAGCGCGAAAGTGCAAGAGTTGTATAAAGAGGCAGAAGTTTCTTTAAGCGAGGAAAAAGAGGCGCAGTTGCTTAAAGAAGCTGCGAAAGTTGTTAGTGAAGATGCTGCATGTGACTGGTTGTTCAATTATAGAACTACAGTAGTTTATGATGCTAGAATTCAGGGACTTCCAATCAACTTTAATCAGAGTAGATTTCCACTCAAAGAAGTTCATTTTAGCAAGTAAAAGTGTTAAAATATACTGTTTCTAAGGCGATGATGGCACTTGTTGCTCTTTTTGTAACAAGTGTTGTCATTTTCTTGTGCCTGCATATACTTCCTGGTGATATGGCAAGTATAATCGGCGGAAATAATGCAACTGCCCAAGATTTGGAGCGCATTCGGGAGCAACTTGGTCTAAATCAACCGTTGTATTTGCAGTACTTTGACTGGCTATTCAAATTTGTAACTGGTGATCTTGGGCGGTCCAGCTTAACTGGACTTAGTATTAGTGATGAAGTTGTAAAAAAAGCGAGCGTTACTTTTCCGTTGTGTTTAATGAGCCTGCTTTTTGCTGTTGTACTAGGTATTTTAGGCGGTTTACTAACTGGTTATAAACAACGCAATAGTCGTATTTTTCTACTCATATCCTCAGTTCCTGGAATTTGGCTTGGGTTGATATTTATTGAACTTCTAGGAAAAGGCATGGGCATTTTGAACCTCCTGCCAACTTCTGGTGTTGTTATGACAACTAGTGCTTTAATTATGCCTGCACTTGTTTGCGGTATAATTTCAGGGGCTAGACTTTATCGTTTAACTGTTGCTGCAGTTGCAGACTCAAAAGATGATGATTATGCATTAAACTATGCGTCACAAGGCCATTCAAGGCGGTATTCCACTTATAGAAGTGGAGTTCGCTCTAGGCTCACGCCAATTATTTCAGCAACTGTTTTAACTGGTGCAGAGATGATTACAGGTGTTGTAATGCTTGAAAAGTTGTTCGTTTTACCAGGAATTGGCTCAATGCTTGTTGTGGATGTGATGAGGCGTGATATTTTTAAGGTACAGTCTGAATTACTGCTCTTCGTAATGCTGATTATTGTAATTGGATTTGTATTAGACATCATATTAGGATTGGTGGATCCTCGTGTGCGCCAGCAAATGGAACCCAATAGAAGGTGGCATTTTGGCTTTTAGAAAATACATCTCACCAGAAATTATATGGCTCGCATTTATATTCATCATGTTTGTAGTTAGTCTATTTTGGACACCTTATTCAACAGATGTTGCAGACGGATACAATATTTTAAAAGAACGCAGTAGTTCGCATATTATGGGTACTTCTGCATCTGGAAAAGACATGTTTTCCCTTATCTTGGCTGGATGTAAAACAACGGTATTTATTTGTACTATTACAACTCTACTTACTGCATTTTTAGGCATTTTACTTGCATTTTCCTGCCATTTTTCCGCTGTTCGTATAGTAGTTGACATTTTCATCGCAGTTCCAACCATTATAGTGGCAATGGTACTTGCTGCGAGTTTGGGAGGTTCACTATTTTGCGTAGTTGCATCATGTTCATTCAGTTATTCTATGGTTCTTGCGCGTATTTTGCACCCAGAAATTACTAGATTTGAAGGTTCAGATCTAGTTAAATCATTGCGTGCATTAGGTTGTTCAAAATTGCGAGTTGTAGTTAATCATATATTGCCAAATCTTCTTGGAGTACTTTTTGTCCAGTTGACAACTGTTGCTGCAACTGTAATTCTTGCAGAAGCGGGACTCACTTATTTAGGATATGGTGCTCCGCTTGGTGTACCCACATGGGGTGAGGCACTAAGAAGTTCAAGCGAATTGATACGAGTTGCACCCGCAAGTGTTATTTGGCCTGGAATTTTCATCACGCTCACTTCATTTTCACTAATTTCACTAGGGAAGAAAAAAACTAGTTAGTTGTTATACTTGCATTTTGGGTTAATTTTGCATGATGTATACATGAAAATTGTGTTATAATGTTAAAATGGCAGATGGCAAAGAATTCATTTTTAACTTGGGGCTTGATGTGGGGTCTACAACTGTAAAAGTAGTTGCACTTGAGGATGGAATAAATCAAGACACAATAGAAGAAAATCAAACTCCTAGAATTGTTTTCTCGCACTATAAAAGACATCATGCTAATATAAAAACCTCAATACTTGAAATTCTTCAGAATACTGCAGAAAGTTTGGCAGCAAAATACGGTTCAGATATTGCTAGTAGAGTGCGCATTCGCGCTGCGTTAACAGGTTCTGCAGGTATGGGTATTGCAGATTCGGTCGGAATTAAATTTGTGCAAGAGGTAATCGCAGAAACTGAAGCCATAAATCGATATAATCCTGATACTGATGTTATTGTGGAACTTGGTGGTGAGGACGCAAAGATTACCTATCTTAAACCAACACCTGAACAACGCATGAACGGTACTTGCGCAGGTGGAACTGGTGCATTTATAGACCAGATGGCCATTCTTCTGAAAACGGATGCAACTGGACTTAATAGACTTGCACAAAACTACAACGAGCTTTATCCAATTGCCTCGCGGTGTGGTGTGTTCGCGAAGACCGATTTACAACCGCTGATTAACGACGGTGTTCCATCTGAAGACTTAGCAGCAAGTATTTTTCAGGCAGTTGCAACGCAAACTATTGCAGGACTTGCATGTGGAAGGGCGATCCGCGGAAAAGTTGTATTCTTGGGCGGTCCTCTTTACTTTTTGCCTGAACTACGAGAAGCTTTTAGGCGAGCGTTGAAAGAAAATGTTGATGAATTTACAACACCAGAAAATGCACAACTCTATGTCGCACTTGGTGCAGCACTTTTAGCAGGAAAAACAATAACCACGCCCAATGAACAACTTCCCACTCTGCAGGAGTTGATTTCTTCACTTGAGAAGTTTAGCAACAAGAAAAGTGCAGAAACAAAAAGAATGCGCCCGCTTTTTAAGAATGTTGCAGAATTTGAGAAGTTCAAAAAACGTCACGAAGAAGCAAATGTTGAAATTCTGGATCTTAGTGCAGCCAGAGGTCCGCTCTTCTTGGGACTTGATGCTGGTTCAACCACAATTAAAGCAGTTCTTATTGATGAACAAGATAAGATTTACTACTCATTCTACTCTTCAAATGATGCTGACCCAGTTCTAAAAGCGCGCTCAATTGTGCGCGAAATTCTTGATAAACTACCAGAAAATGCATATATTGCGCAAGCATTCACAACTGGTTATGGTGAGGGGTTGATAAAAACTGCTCTTAATTTAGACGGTTCAGAAGTTGAAACCGTTGCTCATTATACAGCTGCTGAGCATTTTCTGCCTGGAGTAACTTCTATTATTGATATAGGAGGTCAAGATATGAAGTACCTCTCAATTGCGCGGGATAGTCTAGGACTTGGAACTATAGATTCAATTGCTGTAAATGAAGCATGTTCATCTGGTTGTGGTAGTTTTCTGCAGACATTTGCAACAACTATGCAAAAGGACATCAAGGAGTTCGCAAAACTGGCGCTAGAAGGTCCAAATCCAGTTGATTTAGGCAGCAGATGTACAGTTTTTATGAACTCTTCTGTTAAACAGGCGCAAAAAGAAGGTGCCACAATATCTGATATTTCTGCAGGTTTAGCATATTCAGTAATTCGTAATGCGCTCTATAAAGTCATCAAGTTGCGAGATACTGCAACTTTGGGGACGAAAGTGATTGTACAAGGAGGTACTTTTTTAAATGATGCCGTATTACGAGCATTTGAACTTCTTGCGGATATTGAGGTTGTTCGTTTAAACATTTCTGGACTAATGGGCGCATTTGGAGCAGCAAAATTGGCAAAACAACAATTTGAGATTACTAAAACTACAACAACCATGCTAAATAGCGAGCAACTGGATTCACTAACTCTTGATACACAACTGCAATTCTGCTCAATTTGTCCGAATCGTTGTAAATTGACTGTAACATCATTTTCTTCAGGTGCGAAGTTCGTTAGTGGGAATAGATGTGAAAAAGGCGCTGCAGCATATCAAACTTCTGTAGATGATGGACAAATAACGAAAGAGCCTTTACCAAATCTGTACCAGTATAAATATGACCGAACTTTTGACCGCAAATATTATAAACCACTAACGCAAAGGGAAGCAAAGAAACAAGGTATTCAATATCGCGGTAAAATTGGTATTCCGCGCGCTTTGAACATGTATGAAAATTACCCATTCTGGTTTACTATTCTCTCAGAATTGGGATTTGAGGTGAAACTATCAGCTAGAAGTAGTCACAAATTGTTTGAAAAAGGCATGGAATCAATAGTTGCTGAAAATATCTGTTATCCTGCAAAACTTGTGCATGGGGCAGTTGTTGATCTAATAGATAGTGGAATTAAGCGCATTTTTTATCCATGTATAACATTTGAAGTTGATGAAACTCCAGATGCTGATAATAACTATAACTGTCCAATTGTTGCCAATTATCCGCAAGTTATTGTAAACAATGTTGAACAATTATACGGTAACCGTGTGCAAAAAGGACAAGATAAAACTGCTCAAATTGACTTCATTTATCCGTATTTCAGCCTCAAGCATAAACAACACACCGCAAAAAGAGTCTGGGAAGAATTCAAACGCTTTGGAATAAGTCTTGAGGATGCAAAACGCGCAGTTGAAAAAGGATATGCAGAAGATAATAAATTTAAACTTGATATATACGCAGAAGGTGAACGTGTCTGGAAGTATGCGCAAGAAAATAATATTCCAGTAATAGTTTTGGCAGGAAGACCATATCACCTAGATCCTGAAATCAACCATGGTATTCCAGAAGCAATCTCATTACTTGGACAAGTTGTTATGACTGAGGATATTGCATCTGCATTGTTTGATAAGGGAGTTGCAAATGGACAACTTGAAGATTTAAAACGACCACTTAGAGTTATGGACCAGTGGATGTATCATTCCAGACTTTATAAAGCAGCAGCATTCGTTGGACAAAATGACCTAGTATCTATAGTTCAGCTAGTTTCATTTGGTTGTGGACTTGATGCAGTAACTTCAGATCAGGTGATGGAAATACTGCGACATTTTGGGGATACGTTTACTCTACTGAAAATAGATGAAGTATCTAATTTAGGTGCTGCAAAAATCAGGTTGCGTTCCCTTCTGGCTGCTCGAAAGGCGCGCTTAGAAAAAATCAACTCAAAAAAGCAACAAGATGAAAAAAATAATGATAATAATAACACTTATGGTAAAAAAAACCAACTGTTTACTAAACAGATGAAGGAAACACACACTATTTTATGTCCGCAAATGTCACCTATGCACTTTAGACTGGTACAAAGTGTATTCACAAGAACAAAATACAACCTTAAAATACTTGAAAAGGTTACTGAAGAAGATATTGAAGTTGGGCTTAAATATGTCAACAACGATATGTGTTTCCCTGCCATTATGGTGATTGGGCAGTTAATAAATGCATTACAAAGTGGAAAGTATGACCTTGGCAGAACTAGTGTAATTATGAGCCAAACTGGTGGAATGTGTAGAGCAACTAACTATATATCCATGCTTAGAATGGGGTTGAAAATGGCTGGTTTTGGTGATATTGCTGTTTTGTCAATTTCAACTAGTGGACTTGAAAAACATCCTGGTTTCAAATTGGGAATATCGCAACTAATTTGGGCTATGCGCGCACTAGTTTTGGGCGATGTTCTTCAAGATGTTGTACTCAGAACTAGACCGTATGAAAAACAACTAGGCGAGGTTGATGAATTATACGAAAAATGGAATAATAGAATCTGCAGCTGGATTGAGGGGAGTAGTCGCGGAAATTACAAGAAAATGGTAAATGAAATTGTTGATGATTTTACAAAACTTGAACTACAAGATATTCCAAGGAAGAAGCGAGTCGGAGTTGTTGGAGAAATTCTGGTGAAGTTTCACCCTGATGCAAACAATAATGTTATAGATGTAATTGAGGAGCAAGGATGTGAGGCTGTTTTACCTGGTATTTTTGCATTTATGACCAATAAGTTGTATATTGCCAAATGGAACTGGGATAATATAAAGCGTGGTTCAAGGCGTGCAGTTGTTGGAAAAAAGCTTGCTGGTATTCTTGCTGAAACATTTACAAAACCTGTTAATAAGGCGTACAGAAAATCTGGTCGCTTTGACTTGTGGCCCAGAATGCAAGAAGTTGTTGACTATGCAAGTACAGTTACGAGTATTGGTGTTCAAGCTGGCGAAGGCTGGCTACTAGCTGGTGAAATTGTTGAGTTGATTCATCGCGGTGTGCCCAATATTGTGTGCGCAAATCCATTCGCATGCTTACCTAACCATGTGACTGGGAGAGGGATTTTTCAGGAAATTAGAAGACAATACTCTAATGCGAATATTGTATCTGTGGATTATGATCCTGGTGCCTCAAAGGTGAACCAGCTAAACCGCATAAAGTTAATGATTTCCGCTGCTAGTGAATAATACATGCAACACGCTTTGATCTGATTGTATCCCACGCGCTCTAAAAAGCCCGCACGCTCATTCCAGCATCATGTGTGCGTGGAACACACATACCGTATTTTGGTCCAACCACAGGCATTTTGAGAAGCAAGTACTTGGCAAGGTATGCAGAGTGTGGTATACTAAAGAAGATGCAAAGAGAAGGGAAGAAAAGTGGTTAACACGTGAAGAAGTAAAAGAAATGCGACGGAAGCGGCATATAGACAGATGAGGGTGTCGATTGCTTGAGTAGGAATATAAGCTAGTGAGGTGCAAATATATGTTAGTATTGCAGAGTGTTAGTTATCATAATAATGCCCCCACATTCTAATTATTTTTATGTAGTCACTTTTTATTTCATAAGCTAACCTGTGCTTGACATTTATTCGCCTTGAGTATAATCCTGATAAATTTCCAGATAGTTTTTTATAACTAGGTGTAGTTTGGTATGGATCATCGCGAATTATATTAAGCAATTCCATGGTTTTTTCTTTTTGTCCAGCAGATTTTAACAATGTGGCATGTTTTGCTGCAAGTTTCGTAAATTTAAGTTCATACATAATTTACCACTTAAGGTCATTTTCTTCAACTAACTCACTTTCTGGAGTGCTAATTCCGTTCATCAATGTTTTTATATATTCATCATCTGCAGAAATTATCCTAAAAGGTATTTCTCCACGTTGTAAAACTTGATGGTAAAATACATTAGTTGCTGATGACACAGTTAACCCCATTTTCTTAAAGATTTTTTCAACGTTATTTTTTACATCGTCATCTACTCGTACACTAATTGTTCCCATGTTTCCCTCTCTATTACTTTCTTGATTGTATTACAATTATACCACAACGTATTACATTTTGTCAAGCACCTGTATATACTTAACATTGTGGTAAGTATAGTTTCAGATGCGGATCAGATGTACTTGACAAGGTATACAGAGTATGGTATACTAAAAGCAGGCAAATGATTAACAACTGCAAGAAAGAGGTGATATTGTGAGTGCTACAACTATAACGGTTAGACTGGATTCTGACTTAAAGAGCGAGGCTAGTGATGTATTGAATAACATAGGGCTAGATTTATCTACTAGTATTAAACTATTTTTGCGTCAAACTGTTTTACAAAGACGACTTCCTGTAGAACTTAGAGCTGAAGATTTTATAACCGAAAAGCTTGGTAAGGTTTTGCTGGAGTCTAAGAACGATTATTTAGATAGAGCTAATGTTCCGTTTGAAACTGCAGATGATATGTTTGAGAGCTTGGATAAATAGATGAAAGTAGATTACTCAAAAACTTTCAAGAAACAATATCAACGACTGAGAGAAAACGAGAAAAATAGAGTAAAACGATCAGTTTACGAATTTTTGGAAAAATACCCTAATTTATCAAGTAGTTTACGTAACCATAATTTATCGGGTAAATATGCTGGATTTAGTTCAATTTCTGCTGGTGATGATTTAAGAATACATTACTATATTGACAATGATGAAGTAATGCTATGCGTTGCGCTTGGAACTCATAGTGAACTTTATGAATAGGTGGTTTTATGAGTACTACAACTAATTTTACCGAAGAACAAAAAGAGCACCTGATAAAGCGCTATGAGGAAAGTTTTTCAATACCAAGAGAAAAGTGCATTAAGTGGAGAGATGCAATAGAAAGCATAAGAACGAGGCGTGATGCGAAAAGAGCAATAAATGTTTGAAGATGAACATCAAGCTTTGAGTCTGCTGGTATCCCTCACGCTCTAAAAAAGCCCGTACGCTCATTCCACATCATGTGTGTGTGGTACACACATACCGTATTTTGGTGCAGTCCGAGGCATTTTGAAAAACATACTTGACAGGGTGTAGCAGAATGTGGTATACTAAAAGAGAACAAGTGTTATTAGTTGAGCTACAAAGGAGACGATATGAGTAACAGTGCAACGATTTCTACCAGAATCGACCCAAAGATAAAAGCTGGTGCCGCAAAAGTTGTTGAAGGGTTGGGGTTAGATTTAGCTAGCGTTATAAGAGCATTTACGACGCAGATTTATTTACGTCGGTCAATTCCACTGGATTTATCTTATCCTGAGAAGGATGAGCTGAATGATGAAAGTTTGCAAGCAATAGAGTGGGCAAATGATTACGACGTTAGCACAAGTGACAGAAAGATAAAAAATGCAGAACAACTTTTTTCAGAAATTGGACTGTAGTTCATGTTATTGGCAGACTTTTCTCCCCATTTTGCTCGTGATTTAAGGAAACTCAAAAATTTACATCGCGATGTTGACAAATTAAAACCAATTGTAAGTTTGTTGCTTGAGCAAAAGAGAATACCACCAAAGTACAAAGACCACGCACTTAACGGGGATTATAAAGGCGTGCGCGAGTTACATATAAGTTGGAATCCAGATTGGTTATTACTGTACAAAAAGACTAAAACGCATATATTATTTTTGAGAATGGGGACACATGATGCTTTATTCAAGTAATCCTGCGAATCTTGGTAATTTTGGTCCAACCACAAGCAAAACACATCAACATGATTTTAACTTGTACAAGCAAAATATCAGCAGCTTTGCAGTCACAGGTAAATACAAGAAGCACTACTTTAGGTTCAGCAATCTGCTTATTGTCAGATGTTGAACCTGCTTCTGCCTCATGATGAAGGAGAAGGTGCAATTTCATTGCGCAGTTTTATTGGTATACTTGTCTCTTCTAGTGTTGGATTTTGATTACTTGCTGTGTTTGCTCCATGATGAAAGAAAACGAGCAATATTCATTGCGCAGTCTGTTCGGTCTGGTTGTGCTCCTAATCAACAAGCTTTATTCAACCACAAGCAAAACACATCAACATGATTTTCTGGAGGGTGGAGTTTATAAACATCAACCCAAACAACCACAAGCAAAACACAGCAACATGATTTTCTGGAGGAAGTTTCATGCATGAACCCCATGAGGTCAGGAAAAACACATCAACCCAAACAACCACAAGCAAAACACATCAACCCAATTCCCCATGTACAAGTAAAATACCAACAAGTTCAGGGGTTAAGGGGGGTGGGGTACAAGGGGAGGCGACCGTTAGGGGCATAGCCCCTGCGTAGGTCCCTCCCCTTCAAATCCTCCCCTTAGAATCCTCCCCTTAGAAAAGAAGATTTCTGTTATAGAAAAGCGTGGGTTTGGGCGTAGCCCAAGAAGAGTTGTATTAAGAAAAAGAAGATTTATTTTAAGAACACCCATTGGGCGTTAGCCCAAAATAAAGCTGCATTAAGAGAAGTTGTATACAAAAGAGGGGCAGTTGGGCGACAGCCCAAAAAGAGGGCATTTGGGCACAAGCCCAAAAAAACGTTTCATTTCTTTTACAAAATGAAGTAAAACACTTGACAACATTAAAATAATATGTTATAATACTTAGGTGAAGTTTAGAAACGGTTTTAGATTGGGGCGCGTGGAGCGTATAGTAGTTGCTGTGTCTACCCCTCTTTTGCCCATGATTACACA
>JAIRWY010000083.1 GCA_031268675.1 Candidatus Ancillula glyptotermitis
TTGTAGATTTAGAGTTCATTCAACCTACTTAGATGGATGAAAAATATATCATAGGGCGGACATTCCGTAATGTTAAAACGTCTAATAGGGCGGACATTCCGTAATGTTATTCACAGTAATAGTACATCCGCATACTGCGCCAGACATCCAAATGGCAGATTACTGGGCGGAGAAAATTATGGAAGAGGTCAAAATAAGCCAGTTCTATATTTAAGAAGTGGTTAATATTAACAGAAATATCTGTATATTAGCAGGCATTGAGTGCGCTAAATCATCATCAGTATTCTATTTATTTTGTTCTGTTTAACCTAGCTCGTTGGCGTTCTCTAAACTGACGTACATAAAGCACTGCAATGATAACAGCGCTCAAAACCGAAAGCGAGCAGCCAATTACAGTTGCAGTACTCATTCCGAAGTAGGAATTAACTGTTCCTGCATATTCATGTGGAATTGTAATTTGCACAAGTCCAGATGCAGAAGCAGAGGTTGCAAAATGTACTTGTTTACCATCAACGGTTCCGTATGCCTTGTATCCAGGATAATAAAACTGTCCTAATTCAACAATTTTGTCTTTACTAGTTTCTGGAACTTGCATGCTGGTGTGTGAGCCAGTTCTTTTGTAGTCCGAAATACTCCAATCGCCTTGCAGAACTAGTGGAATATTTCCTCCGCGTTTTTCCATACAGTGTTTTATCTCTGTGCTTATTATTTGTGCGCTACCTACTATATCGCTCATCATAGGATAATCTGGATTTTTTATACTTGAAATTGATCTTTCGCATTCTGCAATTTTTGTTGGTGCATATTCAGTTGTAGTAATTTTAGCTTTATCTAATGGTGGTGCGTCTTTTCCTATTATAGATGATGTTGGATTATGAATAGTTTGACCTGTAAGAATGACAAAACATGTAATAACAATTAGCATTGCAGAACTTTGTAGAATCTTAAAATATTTTGTAGCAAATATGCGCTTTATTGTTCGCTCAATGCCAATTAGTACTACTGAAATTGCTAGAGGTGCTAAAATCCCAAGCATTTTTTCTGTTCTGTATGGCCACTGAAAAGTTTGTAAAAATGAAGGATATTGAACAGTAAATGGAAATTTCACAAAGAAAAGAATAAGCAAACTTTCAGAAATTAGTAAAAATATGCAGAATCTTGTAATGCTAGATTTGCATATAATGCCTATTATTAACAAAATAAGCAACAGAATAATAGAAACTAACAAAAGTCTTCCTGAAATATTATGAAATGGAGGCAATGGGGGGGGGGTGCAATATATCAGTTAGTGATCGTCTGTAAGAATTCATAGCATCGTTGCTATTTTGAAAAAAATTACGCTTATAAACTGAATTTGTGACATTGTAAAGCCCAGTTTTTATATTTTCTAGTAGTGGAAATATAAAGAATGCACTTAGTCCAACTGCAAAAACTGCACTAATTCCTAGTTGTTTTAAAATTGGTATGGTAATTTTTGTAATATGTAAACTCAAGAATATTAGACATACAACAATAGTGATAATAGTAGTTATATTATGCGAGGTAATGCACAAAAATGCACCAAGTGAAATAGAGATAATCTGCCCTAACGGTTTCGCGGAATTAGTAGTATAATTTTGTTCTCTGTAAAATATCTGATAAAGTCCGTTAAAAATTAGAATTGAGCCACAACTTGCAAAAAGCACGCCAAATAGTTGTTGAAAATATATATCGCTTAATATTGTTATGCTGTTTAAAAATATAATAGTTCCAAATAGACCAGAAAAACAAGATTCAGATTTTTTAGATTTAGCAATCTTTCTAACAAGCGAATAAAAGAGCAAGGCACTAAATAGCACAGCCAAAAAACAAGTAAAATGAAATGCTAAAATCCAGTTGCCTAAAACCAGGCGCAAAAATAATGCTAAATATGTTGGCACAGGACCATAAAACTCGCTGAATGCATACCCAAATCCATAAAATGCATCAGGTGAGAGCTGGGGGAGAATTTGACCATCTTTTAATGCATCAACAATTCCAATTGTTCGTAAATAGTGGAATTCATAATCAGGGGCACCAATCATTGCTGTATGCACAAGCAACGGATAGCACACACAAATAGTGAATATAAACACCAGTGAATAATCTATGACTCTGAGTTGGTATTGCTTAAATATATCTTTCATACACCTCCATTATACCACACCCCCTATGACATTTTCAAGTCGCTGGATTCACACCCAAAATCCCGACTTTATCACTTCCAAAATCTCAAAGCCCTAGAATTCCCTTAAAATATGCGCGAATGTATAGGAAAATGCAAAAAATAGTTGTAGTAAACGGTAATACTGTGGTATTATAATATAATGGTATTTTTACGTGAAGTTACAAACAGAGAAAGTCACACATATTTATCTATGATTGAAAGCTATATAGGCTCAATGGTAAGATGAAACAGAGAACTTTCTTGAATTTTTGATGTTTGATAAGTTACTAAAAATAGATCCTTATCCTTATAAAACATATAAGAAAAAGGTTATTAAATATAATAAGTTTAAGGATATCTCCATTATTAAAAGTGTGTCTGTAAATACAAAAAGAGAGAATAATCTTAAAAGTGATCGACTCGGAATTTTATGCTATAACTCACTAAACCTAATATTAACAAAAAAGTACCTACGATGTATTGAGTATGTACAGGTGCTTGGCAAAAGTAAGATAGTGTGGTATAATGCATACTTAAGCAAGTATATTAAACAAAAGAAAGTGGTGACATTATGGTTATAACAAAAGAAGAATGCCGATCAATGACAGAAAGTTGTTGATGTATGTATGTTAGCTATGTAATTGGATTCGGAGTTATAGAATATGATTAATCTAGGAAACTATGTAATAAAGGAGGCAGTTCGTTGCCACTTTGAGTCTGATTATGTAGTTAACATATATTTTGGTAACCAAAAATGGACAATAAGGGATATCAATTTAGAGTTGATACCAGTACTTAAGTCGGGTTCGGTTGTGGAGAAAAAATGTAGTACAAATGCATTTAAATTTCTATTTGATAATAACCTCATAATAAGAAAATATAAGAGCGAACCATCAAATTTTTTAGAAAACAATATATTTTATTTTGAAAATGCACTGAGTTCTGACAAGTTGCCCACATCTGTCCAAAAAGAAATATCAAACTTAAATCTCTTATTAATCGGTCTTGGTGGAATTGGAAGCGTTATAGGATATGGTCTAAAACTTTTGGGAGTAAATAATTTTGTTTTAATTGATTATGATACAGTTCAAAATAATAATCTTAATCGTCAACTGTTGTACAATAATAATGATATTGGAAAACATAAAACAACTGCGTTAAAAAAAAGATTGGAAAACATTGGCTTTTTCCCAAAGATTTCATGCATTGAAAAAAAAGTGACGACTATAGTAGATGTAGAATCAATATTGTGTGATAACAATATTGATTTTGTAGTTTGTGCAGCGGATAGTCCCCATAATATATCTAATATTGTGAGTACTGCTTGCCATAATTTTGCTATACCAATGCAATTTGGTGGTGTAGGCATATTTACAGGTTCATGGAGTTCCGTATTAACTAAAATACTAAAAGCAACACTTAGACCACAAGAAATTAGTGTATCAACCCCTACAAAAGGTTCTATATCCTCAACAAATTTATTAATAAGTTCGTTCATTCTAAATGAATTTTTGAATTATTTTACCTTTTCTGAAGATTATGAGTGTAATGTAATATATAATATTGACTTTTTAAAGTATAAAATAAAAAAGGAGCGTTTATAAATGATAAAGGTCGGAGTCGATGATCTTTTTGAATCATACTATCCATTTAATGCAGATAATTTTTCGGCACGAACAATTATTTCTTCTATTTACGATACTCTGTTATCAGAAAACCAAAATTCACTTCCTATTTCTCCAATTGCATATTTTATGTGGAAAAGCGAAAACACTATTAAGCTAGAATTTACAGGGCGAAAGTGGTCAAATGGTGAAGAAATTTGTGCAAATCATCTAGAGCAAACCTTTTATTACATATTAGAGAAGAATCTTAAATGTGCATCGCTATTAAATTTTATTACTGGTGTAAAAGAAATAAAGAAAAATGCAGCAAAAAAGCCGAAATTAGGAATAAAATGCACAAAATACAATATGACAATTACTACAGAATATCCAATTGATGCAAAAAAGATACTAAACTCAATTCTTCTAACCCCTATGTATTTCAAAAATAATTTACCTACTTTTATGATCTCAAGCGGAAAATATAAAATAAAGGACATAAAGCAAGATTATGTAATGGTGGAAAATAATTTTCATTATTACATTCAAGATGTTACTAAAAAAATACTGAAATTTTTTTTGGTAGGAAATTGCAATAATATTTTAAAGTTATTTGAGAACTCTGAAATTGATATAACGCCATCAACATTTTATAAACGAAGCCTGCTTGATAGGTTTGTTGCAAATAATTTGTCTACAAAAAAAATTATAAAAGATTCTAATATTGACATATTTTTCGAACTTAAACAGTTTGATTTGGAATTAAAAAAATATATAGAGAAAAGGCTATCAAGTTATTCTGGCTTAATAAGCGAAACAAAAAGATGCTCTAATTATTTTTTCAAAGTAGAAAATAAGATGTTTAATGATTCAATTCAATATGACTACATTCCGCGAGAATTAAATATAATTTTTCCGAATTATTATCCTAATAGTAAAATTGTTAGTGCAATTTCTAGAAAAAATATTGACAAAGTAATATCATATAATTTTAGTGATTATATAAAATATGGTTTAAAAATGAATTATGATATAGCACTTAGACTTACTCGGTTATTTGTAGGTGACTTTTTAGATAGAATTCTGACATACATTTCTTTTGTGGGCGAAACCCATTTAGAATCTTATTTAGCTTTAGTAAATAGTATTAATTATAATAACCCAAGTATTAGTGATATAAACCAGATGAATGATTTTTTGGAACATTATTCACGAATTGTACCCTTTGGAAAAGTGATTCATTATTGTATTTTATCTGAAAAAGCAAAAGATTTTTACATAGATGATAATGATTTGTATCAGTATGAGAGGTTATAAAAAAAATGTCTAGCGAAAAGGTAAAGAATATTAAAAAAATCTTTAATATTAACCAGAAGATTACACGATACCCAGATTTTCTTGATGATGGTATTAACGTTTCTGGCATTGTATTTATTCATGGAAAATCTGGATCTGGCAAAAGTGTAAATACGAGAAAATTAGCAGACACTTATAATTATAAAACAATTGATATTGATTTTTGTACTGATATTCCAATTGTGGACGTAATTAGTTATAATTTACCAAAGACATTACGCCTCTTAAATAAAGTAGGATTATCAGAGCCGTATTTATATCTTTCAGATTATAATTCTTTATCAACTGGGGAAAAATTTAGATTTATACTTGCCTATGTAGTTTCAAAAGGATACAAAAAAATATATATTGACGAATTTTGCTCTTATCTTGACCGTGATACAGCCAAAATAGTATCACATTTATTTCAATCACTTTTAAGAGAGAACTCAATTTCCGCATTATTAGTTTCCGCTCATGATGATATTGTTAACTTTTTGAAACCAGACATTAGTATTAATATTGATCTCTACGGAGAAATAATAATAGAAAACAAAGGGTTTAAAAACGAGAGTACATTTTTAGATGCATTAAAAGTTACCATTGGCAGTTTTGATGATTATGAAAGATTGTCCCGTTACCATTATTTCCCCGATGCAAAGAAAGAAATTTGTGATATATTTAGAGCAAAATACATTAACGCATATTATAAAAATGATTTAGCAGCTATATTAGTAATAAAAAATCCATACCCCAAAGATGTTGATAATTCTTCTCTATGTGAATTAAACAATAATGTAAAAATAATATACCGCATCATTGTCCATCCGACATACAGAGGAATCGGAATACCAAAGTTATTATTTACTTTTTTAACTCATATGTTTAATGACAATCAAACATTTTTTCTTAATAGTGCATTAGCAGAATTTTTACCAATATTTGAGTCAATTGGAATGGATAGTATTCCTCAGTTGGATTATTACAAAGAGTTGAATTATATTAATTTTTTTAAATCTTATTCAAGGGATAAATTTAGTGATGCCACATATAATTTAGCTATTAATATATTTTCACATGTACTTTTTAACTCATATGTAAAATATTGTAAATATGCCTGCCTAAAGCGCGAGCTCAATATTGATTATTTTGAATATGTTGTATCAAGTACTTTTTACAAAGATGACATTGATGCTTTAGCAGACGAAATAAAATTCTTTAAAATGAAAGAGTATGTTTATAAACCAAAAGGAGTTGAGCATGAAAATAAGAAATAATATATATGTATATGCATTTTTGGGAAATATATTTTTAGATAGAACGGTATGGTTAACCTATCTACAGTCTAATAGTTATACTCTTCTATCAATTGGGGTTTTGCAGAGTATACTCACATTTGCGATGTTTGCCTTTGAGCTACCATCTGGTATAATTGCAGATTATTTTTCTCCAAAAATTACCATTATACTTGGGCATACATTCATTATTTTGTATTTAATATCGATGCTCTTTTGTCAATATTTTAGTGTCTTGATGTTTGGATTTTTTTGCTATGGCATTGGATTGGCGATGATTTCAGGAAGCGACCAAACTGTCGTACATTCGATTGATTCACACAAACAGTATATAAGTAAAATAGGTATTTTCAATGCGATATGTATTTTGTCAATAGCATTTAGTTCATTTTTCGGAGGAATATTATCTAACTTTTCATGGCGTATCATTTTTATATCCGAAATTCTAGTTCAACTAGTTTGTATTATATATATTTCGTCTCTTAAAATCACCACTTCCGTAAATAATTCTAGTCCATCTTTGAACACAATGAAAAAACATTTCTATATTTCTATAAAGAATAAAAAAATATTGAAGTTGGTATTTTTATTAGCAATATTTGAGGGAACATTTTCCTGCATTTTTAATTTTTCTCAAGCATTATTCAATCATTTAGAATTTTCACCATTCTTGACATCTCTTACTCTCTCATTTGCATTTTTATTTTCGTCTGTGGCTGGATTTTCTATAAATAAAGTAGTACGTCATTTAGGAAAAGAAAAATTAATAATAGTATTTGTGATAATTTCAATTTTAATACACTCTTTATACTTACTTGAGTATACATTGCTTTCTGTATTGTTGTACTTCACATCTAAATATACATTTGAAATTATCGACACATCTTTAAATGCTAGTATTCATGAAGCAGTCAATGATCAGATAAGAACATCTATAATATCATTTGCAAATACACTAACAGCACTAGTGATGTTTTTAGAATCTATATTATTTGGATATCTTTTTTCATCTTTCAATTTTCTTGCAGTATATAGCATGATTGGAATTATTGTAAGTGCGATTATATTATTGCTTACAGTTTTTATGCCTAGACAAAGAGCACAATAGTGAATTTGAGTAGTAGAGATAGAAAAAATCTTGTCGATTCTGAATCTTATAACTTTTTTCGCTGAACTTCTTATAACATAAGTCTTTTGCTTAACTTAAAATACATAAAACGATGAAAACTTATTGTATCATTTTTTCCAATCATTTTATTTTTGTGCAGTTTGTAAAACTTTAGATCAGTCCTGATTAAGATTTTTTAGAATATCTTTCATGTCATGATTAAGTTCTGTCTTCCAATATCAAGATTTAAAATACCTAACGCGCGTGTCTTTTGGTGACCTCAATTAGATTATCCGTAATTATCATCCTTGCCGTTATAGTATATATTCCTGCATAAAATACCACTTCTCAAGGTGTCTTACTTCAGATTAGAATCCACCAGATTTGAAAATGTCATACCCCTGTGGTATAATGGAGGTATGGTTAAAGTGGTAGAAGTGTCAACACCTGATGCACCTAGCGCAATTGGTCCGTATTCACAAGCAGTTGCTGTTAGTAACAGTAGTTTGCTATTTATCTCTGGGCAGATTCCGCTTGATCCTGCATCTGGCAAACTTGTAGATGGCGATATAAAAGTGCAGACTGAGCAAGTACTTGTAAATGTTGAAGGTATTTTGAAGTCTCAGGGTCTAACGACTGCTGATGTTGTAAAAACTACATGTTTACTTATGGATATTGCTGACTTTGGGGCAATGAATGAGGTATATGCGGAGCATTTTAAAGAAAAACCCTTCCCTGCGCGCGCTGCATTTAGTGTGAAAAATTTGCCAAAGGGTGCGCTAATAGAAATTGAAGCAGTTGCTGTCATCAAGTAGTAAAAATGTCTATAAAACCACTCAAAGGCGACTTGATGTTGAATTAGTTAAGCAGGAGCTTGCGCGCTCTCGTACATTTGCAAAACAGCTCGTAAATGCAGGTGAAGTGCGTGTAAATGGAAAAATAGCAAGAAAAGCCGCACTTGAGGTTGGTCCAAACGATAGCATTGAGCTAGTATATCCTTCACCAGGAGATAATGCAACTGCAAATATTCATTTTGTGTCCCGTTCTGCTGTAAAATTGCTGCATGCACTTGAGAACTTCAGTATAGATCCTGTTGATGCAATTTGCCTAGATATTGGTGCATCTACAGGTGGTTTCACACAGGTGTTATTGCGGAAAGGCGCGCGGAAAATTATTGCATTGGATGTTGGCCGCGAGCAACTGACAGAGGAACTTTTGCACGATCAGCGCGTAATAAATCTACCTGGTATGAATATCCGCAACTTACAGGCAGAAGATATAGAAGGACTACTTCCAGCATATCCGCCACCAATAAAATTTGGAATAATAACTGCGGATGTATCATTCATATCGCTTGAACTGGTACTGCCTAAGATTAAAGAATTTCTACATCCGAATGGAACGGCAATAGTTCTTATAAAACCTCAGTTTGAACTAGGGCGAAAACTACTCAATAAAACTAAAAATGCAGTTATAACAGATTCTAAATTACAACTAAAAGCTTGCGAAAAAATCATTGCGCGAGCACAGTCGCTAAATCTTACCATAGATCAACCAATTCCAAGCCCCATTCTAGGTGAAAGAGGTAATCAAGAATTTTTAGCAAAGGTGCAGATGCATAAAGCAGAACTTAAATCCCAAATACAACGCTAAATGCTTCTATCTGCATTATAATCAAAGACAGTGAATTTATGTTAATTGCGGGAAATATTGATGTGGAATTTGATTATACAACTTATAAAAGCTACTTCTAAGTTAAAAGCATAAGTAAATGTATTTTTGTGTAGTGCGTTTTTATGTTAATAACATTTGCATGAAAGGGCAATTTGTGCTATAATAGTAAATATATTAGTTTATGAAAGGACAACGAAGTAGATGGGTAAGAAAAGCAAGAAGTCTGTTGCATATGAGTTAGAGCGCATTGCTAGATTTGAGGAGAATGAACGCAAGAGGGTTAAAAAACGCAATCTTGTGGTTTTCGTGTCTGGTTTAGTCGCTTCGTTCGCAGTTGTTATTACGATAACGCTTACTTTTGTGCATATTAGATCACCGAAGGATAGTCAAACTGCTTCGCAAAGTGCATCCTCAGCACCAACTTCGGCAGCATCGGTTGATGCGGCTACGTATACTGGCAAGCTTCCAACAATTGAAAATCTCACATCAGAAAATGAAATGAAAATAACATATCCTGAAGGGTATACACCTCCAAATGACCTAGTTGTTAAAGTGCTAGAGAATGGTAATGGTGAAGTTGTTAATTCTGCTACTGATGAAATTGATATTGAATATACTGGTTGGAATATTAAAGGAAATGTTTTTGACTCATCTATCTTGAAAAAATCTGGACCATTTCAAATGAGAAATAATGTAATAGATGGGTGGAAAGAGGGGCTTACTGGTAAAAAAGTTGGAGATAAGTTAATGCTCGTTATTCCAAAGAGTCTTGCATATCCGAAAAATGAGGATAGTATGTTGGATACAAACCCTTCTGCACCTGCTGGTCCACTTGTCTTTTTCACTGAAATAAAGGGAAAGAAGGCTCTTAATGGATAGATCAAAAATTGATGGTGAACGCGTTATTCAAGCTCGTGAATTTGGACGAGTTGATGATGAAGGTCGTGTATTTGTACGATTACCTGCAGTGGATACAATTCAAGTTGGTGTTACTCCAGTAGAAGTTGAAGTTCCAAAACCAGGTGAAGGAACTTCTTGGAAGTTTGTTGGACAGTATGTGACTGGTGAAATTGATGAGACTATGGAGTTATTTGTCCGCCGTTTTGTAAACCAGCTCAATAAATGCGACATGCTTGAAGAGCGCTTGGAAATGCCTGAACTTAATATAACAACTACTGAAATTGATGTTGCTATTAAAGCATTCCGTGATTTTCTTGATGCTAAAAATGCTGTTGGTGATTATGCGCAGTTTCATACAAGACTTGAGAGGATTGGTAAACTTGGAGATGCACGCAAAGAATACAACAAGCGCATCAAAAGGGAAACTATTGACAACACGATGAATGGTTTGCGCGAGATCACTGAAAGACTAGAGGGCTACTTGGTGGGCAATCTTGATGAAATTAACTGGAAAAGCATTTCTCCGTTTATTGACAATGCGGTTGATGACTGGAAGAAAATACGACAATCAGTTCGACTTCCTGAGAAAGAATGTAACGAATTATGGGAGCGGTTCATTACTGCTCGCAAAAAACTTAGCTCGCTTCGGTCTGCTTATTTTGTAAACCTTAAGAGTAGACAATCTAGTGTTCAGGAAAAAAAGAACCGTGTTATTGAAGAAGCTAGATCTATGCAAGATATTGAAGATTTTGGTGTTGGAGTACGTGTATTTAGGCGGCTTCAGAAAGAGTGGACAGAAATTGGTTACGGTTTGCGTAGAATAGATCAATTACAATGGAAAGAATTTAGTGAAGTAAAAGACCATTTTTATGGAAGGTTAACTGAACATAATAAATCTAGGGACGAAGATAATGATGCTAATATTAGCTCCAAAAGACCTAGAAGAGAAGAGACACAATGGAATAATGATTTGTCGCATTTGTCCAATAGTGCCTTTGATACACTGGAAGCTTTGAAGTCTAAATTTCAGGTTAATGGCGAGAATACCGAATCTGGTTCATAATCTAGTTAATAGTCTAGTTCATCCATATTTAATTCAGAAGTGTAGTTTTTCAAAACGTTCAACTGAAAATTAACTGAAACAATGCACGCAAACCGTATAAAATGCAGTTGGTCTATTATCTGCTCGTCTTCAATCTACTCGTGCATTAGGTTGAAGAATTTTCATGTTGCCAAATTCCAAGTTGAATAATATTCTCAAGTAACATAGCACGCGTCATTGGACCAACACCTCCAGGATTTGGAGAGTACCAACTAGCAGCAGCAATTGCATCTGGCGCAATATCTCCAGAAATCTTGCCATCTTTATCGCGTGAAACACCAACATCAAGTAAAACTGCACCAGGTTTAATCCAGTTTTTTTGAACGAAGTGCGCTTTACCAACTGCGGCGATAATAATATCTGCACTTCTAGTAATTTCTGGTAAGTTGGTTGTTCCTGTGTGGCAAAGTGTCACAGTTGCATTGATCTTTCTGTTTGTTAGCAGTAGTCCAATACTTCTACCGACAGTAATTCCGCGTCCCAAAACTACAACATGTTTACCATTGAGAAAATCCGCACCTATATAATGAGTAATCAACTTGATAATTCCAGATGGTGTACAGGGCAGTGGTGTATTTGAACTTGCATTGATATCAAGCAATAATCTGCCTAAATTCTCTGGGTGAAGTCCATCTGCATCTTTTTGGGGGCTTACTAACTCAAGCACACGATTTGTGTTAACACCCTGCGGTAATGGCAATTGAACAATGAATGCTGTACATTTTGGATCTGCATTAAGCTTCTCAACTGCATTAACTATCTCGCTCTCAGTAGAACTTGCTGGTAAGTCAACCCGTATAGACTCAATGCCAACTTCATCGCAATCCCTATGTTTACCAGCCACATACTTCAAAGAACCAGCATCTTCACCAACCAAAATCGTTCCTAGTCCTAAACTAACACCATGCTCTCGTAATTGCTCAACGCGTTCCTTCTGCTCGTTCTTCATTAAGGTTGCGAGACTTTTTCCATCTAGTATTCCAATCATACATTCATTATACCACAAGGGGTATGACATTTTGCTTTTCCCGCATCCGCATCTGAAGTAGGACACCTAAAATCAAGCCATCAAGCGGAAAAAATGCGTAGAAGATTATTGAAGATGCAAGAGCACAGGTAAATAAAAAACACCAGATATCTTTAGAACTAAAGCGTGGTTTAACATGTACCACACACGAGCAATTGTGTTTACCAGATATATCACATACTTCACTTCATTATAAGGAGGTGAAGATAAGCCAACCCTTTTATGAACCACTAACTGCGCAAGAACTATATCACAGAAGAACTCAAAACAGCCACAAGAAGTACAAGATGACTAGTGGAGTACTAATAACTGTTATTATCATGCTAAAGAATGGATTAAGTCCAGAACTAATAAGTGGTAGACTATATTTTGAAACTGGTTATAAACTACACAATGAAACAATATATCGTCTTATCTACTCAAAAGAGTATGTTTACCTCAAACT
>JAIRWY010000002.1 GCA_031268675.1 Candidatus Ancillula glyptotermitis
GTTTTATCATCCGGATTTTGGAGCGAGACACAAGCTTCAACAAGCACCTCACGCTCTGCCTTAGATTGAACAAGAGACAGTTTGTACCTGTCTTCAATGTCTGTTTTCTCAAACTTCAAAAAGTTATATCCACATTCGTTTGTTAGAAATTCCACCACTTCTGCATGAAATAGTTTGTCGCCCCGTTTTGGCTCTGGTAGCAGTTTGTTAATGTTGTACTTACTGCTTGACCTACTTGGCTTGTTTTTCGCTTGGTTGCAGTTTTTGCACGCAACTACCACCTCGCTCGCACATGTTTCCTCGTCGTTTTCGTAATCGTCCCTTAAGTGGTCAATCTGGCGCGTATCTTTCGCAGTTTTACCGCCTCCACTGCGCTTGAATACGAACATACCGCACCATCTACAATTCGAACCATCTCGAAGTAATACTGGTCCCAGTAATGCTTTGTCTCTGTTGTCGTTCCTGGATCGGTTGTCTTTCGGGTCAAAGATATGTATCCACTTGTCATCTGCAAGAACGCTTAAGTTTTCAAAACCATCTACTTTTACAGTTCTCTTTTTAAATAGTCCTGTCTTTTTACCGTACTCGATGAGCGTGTTCATGCGTTTTTTGTCCCCCATGCGAAGCACGCTAGAAACTGGTATTTGATATTCGGGCGTTTTTCCCTTGGAATTACCAGCAATTAGTGCATATATATGCACAGCAAACCCTAGAAACTCATGAAACAGTGATGTATCTGTACATTCTAACTCCTCAACTAGTGTCAGGAGTTGCTTGTTATGTACATCGTCTGAAACTGCGATCCAGGTCAATTGCTCTCGCTCCTAGATTTCTTATGCACTTCACATTCTCCATTCTGCGGTTACCCCGCATAAAATACTACTTCTTGGGGTGCTGTAGTTTGGATGCGGGTCCAGCCAAAAGCAAAATGTCATAGGGGTGTGGTATAATGGAGGTGTATGATAAAAGTTGCAGTGGTTGGAGCAAAAGGACGCATGGGGCGTTCGGTTGTTGACACCGTTGAGAGTGATAGTGAGCTTGAACTCGCTGTGGATGCACAGGGGGTGGGGTTGTTGCTCGATAAAGGTGATAATCTGAGTCGTATTGAGCCTCGTCGCAAAGGTGGTAGTGATGTATCAACTGGTAATACCGATGTTGTTATAGAATTTAGTATACCTCAGACCACATTTGAAAATGTTTCTACACTGGTAAAACTAGGCGTAAATGTTATTGTCGGTACTACTGGATGGACTTCAGAAAAAATCCGTGCACTTGATGAACTTATAGATATTCATAATGCAGATATACCAGAAAATGAGCAAGTGAGTGTTTTAATAGCGCCTAATTTTTCATTATCTGCTGTATTATTGGAGAAGTTTGCCAAAATTGCAGCACCATATTTTACAAGTGTGGAAATTATAGAAATGCATCACCCCAATAAGCTTGATGCACCTAGTGGAACTGCAATTTCAACTGCGCATGCAATTTCTGATGCGCGAGAAAATGCTAAAGTTGATATTACTGGTCCTGATGCAACTATTTCTGATGAAATTGGTGCTCGAGGAGGACAAGTTGCTGGAATTCCTGTGCATGCAGTTAGGAACTTGGGGCTTAATGCGCATGAAATTGTCTTGATGGGTAATACAGGTGAACAACTTGAAATTCGACAGGATTCGTTTACTCGCGATTGTTTTATGAAGGGCATTGTTTTGGCGATAAATGAGTTGAAAAGAGGGCATAAGGGTCTAACTGTGGGGCTTGAAAAACTCCTAGAAATTTAAAATGTCATACCCCTATTGTATACTAGTATTATGAGTATTTTGAATATTGTTGTTGTTATAATTGGTGTGCTGTTAGTGACAGTTGTAGGTTTTTTGGTGTTTATGATCGCTAAACTTACTACTAGAGTTGATGAGCAGAAGGTACAGTCGTCTAAAGTTGATGAGCAAGCGCGTGCGAAAATGCTTGAAACTATGTTAGAATTTCAGCAGTCGATTAGTGGACAACTAGATAAAAGTCGAACGAATGTTGACAACTTGCGCGACAATTTGGCAAAAACCGTTAATGACCGTTTTGATAAGTCACAGGATTTAATGCAGAAGCAGTTTACTCAGCAGTACAATAAAACTACTGAAATCATTGAGAATGTAACCGAAAAACTTACAAAACTGGAGAACACGAATAATCAAGTAGTTGGAATTAGTAGTAATTTGAAAACACTGCAAAATATCTTGATGAATCCTAAACAGCGTGGGGTTGTTGGTGAATTCTTTTTGTACAACACTCTTGACAATGTTCTTCCTCCCACAAGTTGGCAATCACAATACAAAATTGGTAATGAAAAAATTGTTGATGCAGTGATATTTCTTGACGACAAAGTTTTGCCAGTTGATGCTAAATTTTCACTTGAGAATTACAATAGATATGTAGAAGCAGAGCCAGAAAGTGACAAAAAAGAGGCATTCAGAAAATCCGTAAGTGGTGATCTAAAGTCGCGTATTGATGAAACTGCAAAGTATATTGATGAGAAAAACGGAACAACTCCGCTTGCATTCATGTTTATTCCATCTGAAGCCTTATATTACGACCTAGTGATTAACAAGGTAGGACTTGGTGAAACAAGCCGTGATTTAGTTGAGTATGCGTATCAGGAGCGACATGTTATTATTGTCAGTCCAACAACATTTGTAGCATATTTACAAACAGTTTTACAGGGTATTCGTGCATTGACAATTGAGAAGAATACTGAAGAAATTCGCAAACAGATTGCAAAACTTGAAGGACACATTACAAAGTATGAGGAATATTTGAAGAAACTTGGAAAATCTCTTGGAACAACCGTTAATCACTACAACGAAGCTAGTAAAAACTTTGAGTTTATAGACCGAGACATTGTGAAGATTACTTCTAGTGAGCAGCATTATCAGCGCCAACTACTTGATGCTCCAACTTAGTATTGTATACGCCCTGTTTGTTTATCGTAACTGTGTACTTGGAGCAACTTTTTAGTACAGAAAATGGTTCGCTTGTACTTGAATAATACCTGAGTCTAAAACAGTTGTTGATTCTTGTTCATGTTTTATTACAGAACAAGCATTGCTATTGCATCAAAGCCCATGCCGTTATTTAACATGGAGAATACTATCATTGCACATCTGCATCAAAAGTGCAACACCTTCGATCATACATCAACCTCCTCACCCCCATTTATCATCAACCCTTCTTCAATGCAAGTCTTTTTTTTATTCAGGGGGATGTACATGCAAAAACTTCTTCTGGAGCAAATCCAGGTGGTTTTATAACCTATACCTTCATTAAGGCTATTTATAAGCACGTGGTTTGATTTAAGGTGCTTATGTGTGTTATATTATACACATGTACTATGTTGAAGAGGGAAAACAGGCTTTTTTAGACTTCATGATGTATAAGCATGGTGATAAGTGCGCAGTGGAATATATCTGTTTCTTGTCTTTTGTGCTGAAAGTTGTGTAGAGTACCTGTTTCTTTGTGCTTATTCATGGTCTTTTTTGTGGTTTTTTTGTGGTGTTCTCCATACCTCTCTCCATTCTGCGGTTTCTCGCATAAAATACTACTTATTATGGTGCTGTAGTTCTGGTTAGAGTCCAGCATAGGTAACGCGACAGCAAGAATACAGCACTTCAGCTGCTCCCCACACGCATGAAAGGTAGACCAGCTCGAGTCTTGTCCACGCTTCACTAAGGATGGTACTCCCCACGCGCATAGGTAGACCTAGTTCTCTATTCCAGCTCGTTGAACATAGCTCGCATTCTCTCTTTTCAATACCTTAAGATATACCAGTATGTCCATGTTGCTCATTATTCACAAGCATTGTCAAGCATGCGTGTTCCAATAATAACGAAGTATGTCCATGTTGCTCCTTATTCACAAGAGCTATTCTTTG
>JAIRWY010000063.1 GCA_031268675.1 Candidatus Ancillula glyptotermitis
CTATTATATAGTTGGTTTTTCATAAATATATAACGTATCATAGTCTCAATTTTTTGGGGGCGGACATTCCGTAATATTTTTTTTAGGGCGGACATTCCGTAATATTATTCACAGTGCGGATGCAGCTACTTGACGGATGTGCTGTAAATATGGTATACTGGAAATGTGGATGAGAATTTACAACTAATTCTGCTACCTGCAATTGACATCAGCGATGGACAAGCGGTTCGTCTTGTGCGCGGTAAACTTGATGAGCAGACGAGATATGCTAGTCCTGAAAAAGTTGCACAAGAGTTTGCAACAGTATATTCTGAACATTGTGGTGAAAATTGGGTGCACCTTGTTGATCTTGATGCTGCATTTGGGCGAGGAAATAATACAACTATTATAAAAGAGGTGGTTGAAATACTTGTTGAGCAAAATGTAAAAGTTGAACTTAGTGGTGGAATTCGAAGTGATGAACAACTTGAATATGCAATTTCAATCGGTGCTACTCGCGTAAATATCGGTACTAGTGCAATTGAAAATCCTGAGTGGACAGTTGCTGCACTTAAAAAGTACGGAGAAAAGTTAGCAATTGGATTAGATGTTCGTGGTGAAACTTTAGCAGCAAGAGGATGGGTAAAAGAAGGTGGTAATCTTTGGGAAGTTCTTGATCGTTTACTCCAAGATGGTGCATCGAGGTTCGTAGTGACAGACGTTGAAAAGGACGGTACTCTTCAAGGTCCAAATCTACAATTGCTTGAACAGGTGGCAGAGTATGTTAAAAACAGTGGTGCAAAAATAACAGCAAGTGGTGGTATCAGCAACCTTGAGGACCTTCTTAAAATACAGGACTTGATGACTAAAACTGCTGGAGTTGTTGATTCTGCAATTTTTGGAAAAGCACTCTATTCAAAAAAATTTACATTAAAGCAGGCACTTGATATAATGCAGAGATAATATTAAAATAGAATTCTCATCAAATTTTAAGTAAACTCTAAATGTTTAATAACTAAAAGAAGTCCATTTGGTGATATAATACGGCACATGAAAATGAATGGAAATGAAAAGTAAAATGTACGCGTATTTTCAAAGAGCTTGGAACAGTTTTGTTTTTTGTTTAAAGTTATACCTTCCAGCGACTTTGTTTGCTGTTGCAATTATGATGACGAGTGTGTTTGCAATGGCTCCAATTTCTTATGCAAATGATGCTGAGTACTTGGAGTCGTATTCCAGTGGTTTCTATGTTAATATTAATGCTGGACAAAATACGAGTAATGCAGATGTCGATGCACCTATATGTTCAGAAGGGAATCCTTATAAAATTGGAAGCGCTTTAGAACTTGTTAAGCTTAGTTCAGCTCTAGGATACAGTGCACCTGCACCGCTTTCTGAGGTTTTGTGTGGGAGAGTAAAAGCTGATGATTCACTATACCATGACAGTGATGTTTATATAAAACTTACTAACGATATTGATCTTGGAGAACTTTATGGTAATACCAATCTTGAAATTGATTGGAAAATTTTATATGGTGAGAATTCCGAACAAGAAAGAACTAAAACTTTTGAATGGGTACCAATTGGAGCTTCTTTTCCCAATTCTATGGGGTTTAATGGGCATTTTGATGGAGATGGGCATATAATAAAAAAGCTAAAAGTAGATACTACTAATTCTACTGATTCTACGAATACAGAAGATTCTATGCCATATCATCAGGAAAAAAATACAGGTTTGTTTGGTGTACTTGGTCCTAATTCAACTATTAAAAATCTTGGGATTGTTGATGCTAATGTGAAGGGTAGTAATGATACAGGAATATTGGCTGGAAGTTCATGCGCTACTATTATAAGTAACGTATTCGTGACTGGTAGTGTTAGTGGTGGTGGTAATGTCGGTGGACTTGTGGGATTTGCTGGCGGTATTTCGTGTGGGCATTTGTCTCATATCGATGTAACACCTAGGGAAAAGATCTCAAATTCTTTTGTTAATGTATCTGTTGAATCGTATGGTGTTTGTAGTGGCGGAATAGTTGGATATTCCGAGAGTTTGCATATTGACAAAGTGTATGTATTGGGAAAATTAATGTTAAGACGTTTTCCTGATGTTTTTCCAGTTCGTCCTGTTGCATCTACGTTTATTTCTTTACATGGAAGAGTTGGCGGGGAATTTGCGTATCAAAATATCAATTATTATTACGAAAAAGCGAAATATTCTGCAGTTTTATCATCTAGTTTATTTCATGAATCTCTTGGTGTTGTTGTCACTGATACCGTCGTTTTGAGTGACTTTTTTTATGGCGATGCGAAATATCGTGCAGAATATGGTGTTATAAGTTCTAGTTCAACAGCAAGAGAAATTTCATCACTTGATAGTGTTAAGAGTGCCAAATGGTGGTTTGACGCTGATGATGGTCCACATTTTAGTAGCGAAAATTGGCATATTGATGATGATAAACTTCCAGTTCTTAAATTACTTACATCAAAAAACGTTCTTAACGAACAACAAAATCATGATTTGACTGGCTTAAGTGCTCCAAAAAGTACTCAAGAGACCGAGAAAAAGCGAAAAGTTGTGCACAAACAACATGTTTTGAATAATCCACAAGCCATACCACCAAGTACTAATTTACCAAGTACTAATTTAGGGAGTGCTCCAAAAAGTACTCAAGAGACCAAGAAAAAGCGAAAGGTTGTGCGCAAACAACATGTTTTAAATAATACACAAGCCAAGTTTCAAGTCCCACCAAAAGATAAATTAAATGATCTCCAAAGGTTGAAGCAAACACAAGAACAAGAACGTGCGTTTAACCTACTCCGCAAGATCCCAATCAGCAATTTAGAAGAACATCAGGAACTTGTACCTGTTTCAAAGAACGCGCAAGGCAATTCAAGTGCACAAGGTCCTGCAAATATGCCTGTTTCAAGAAAAAGTCCGCAGAAGTTGCATAAGAAGTTGCATA
>JAIRWY010000084.1 GCA_031268675.1 Candidatus Ancillula glyptotermitis
GTATATAACACACATAAGCACCTTAAATCAAACCACGTGCTTATAAATAGCCTTAATGAAGGTCTAGGTTATAAAACCACCTGGATTTGCTCAAGAAGAAGTTTTTACATGTACCTCCCCTGAATAAAAAAAGACTTGTATTTAAGAGGAGTTGATGATAATACTCAAGGTGTTGTGGTTTGGGTGCGGATGTGTATTCTACACCTGAAAGATAAACATATGGTATAATGGTATGAATGAAGATGATAACGATACTGATCCCAGTGTACAATGAGGCGCATGGAATAAGTTTGCTACTTGATAGACTTAATAGTGCGTTGGCGAGTGAAAAGTTGGCAAAATACAGTTTTGAATATTTATTCGTAAATGACGGTTCAAAAGATGAGACTTATGAAGTTATTAAAAAAGCTGTTGAAAGTGAAACGAAAAGTGCTAGGCGGATATCGTACATTAACTTATCTCGTAATTTTGGAAAAGAAATTGCCATGATTGCTGGTATTGACAATGTAAAATCAGATGCTGTGGTTATTATAGATGCAGATTTACAAGATCCACCTGAGTTAATTGAAGATATGATTGAATTATGGGAACAAGGTTATCAAGATGTATATGCAAAGAGGATATCGCGCAAGGGTGAGTCTTTCATGAAGAAATTTACATCAAAATGTTATTATCGCGTATTACAAAAATCTACGAGTATTCCAATTCAAATTGATACTGGTGATTTCAGACTACTTGATCGTAAATGTCTAGATGCTTTGCGAGATATTAGAGAAACTGGACGAAATACAAAAGCTCTTTTTAGCTGGATTGGTTATAAAAAGAAGGAAATTACTTATGAGCGTGATGCAAGATCAGTTGGAAATTCAAAACTAAACTATAAACAACTTATTAACTTGGCACTTGATGGAATAATGTCATTTACAATATTTCCACTACGCATTTCGTTTATTCTCGGCTTTATTGTTTCATTAGTCTCATTTGCTTGGGCAATCTTTATAGTTGCAAAAACATTAATTTGGTCTACTGCTGGATCTGGGTACGCATCTATGATAACAATGATCCTGTTCTTAGGTGGTCTTCAATTACTTTCAATTGGAATTCTTGGTGAATATATTGGTCGCATATTCATTGAGACGAAGCAACGGCCGTTATATTACATTGAGGAGATTCATCATGTACAAACAGAAGATTAAAGAACTTCTACCACTAATTATTACACTTATTGTATATATATCATTATCTGTTTTTCTCATCAAAAATTTATACACTTGGTTTGACGAGTCTTTTACTTCATATCTTGTGCGGTACGATTTTGCAGGTATTGCTCATTATACTTCAGATGATGTACATCCACCATTGTACTATTTCTTGTTAAAAATCTGGACACTAATATTCGGTGGTTCATTATCCGCAATACGTGCATTTTCTACATTTTTCGGTGCACTATCAATTGTCTCGTTGTATATTCTAATAAAAAACTTTATATCCAAAAAGTATGATGCATTTAAAATTACACTTGTTTTACTTTTGGTAGCTTTGTCACCTATATTCCTTTTCTTTGCAACGCAGGCTCGCATGTATTCAATGAATGTATTTTTATCACTAGTTTCCATTTTGCTAGTTCTGCGCATTAAACAAAGTAAAAAGATTGAAAACTGGCACTGGATTTCGTATACATTGGTTGTTGTTGTTATGATGTATACGCATTATTATCTGGCTCTGGTTATTCTTGCAGAAATTATATGGTTGATTATTATAAAAAAACGCGAGCTTGTATGTCCTAAATTGGCTGTATCAATTGCTGGTGCGGTTGTGGCATATATTCCTTGGATTCCATCGCTTCTTAGACAAGTAGATAGTTTTAAAAAGGGCAGTTGGCAACCAAAATCAACATTGACTGTATTCTCCAAGTTTTTGAATGATGTGTTTTTCTTTTTCAATAGTCCTGTTGTCTCCTACGATGGTGCGCCAGCAATTTATGAGGTTTTTGGAATCGTATTTGTTCTGGTTATACTCATTTTGGGGCTCAAATTTACGCGGACAAAATTTACTTACCTACTATTTCTTCTTATTGTTGTTCCATTAGTGTTTTGTTATATTACGAACATGTTAATAGCAAGATATATGTTAACTTCAATCATCTGTTTATTTCTTCTTGCAGGAATTACGATGTTCTCATCTGGTAATTTCTTAAAGTTTATTCCAGTTGTACTTTTGATTTGTGTACTACCTCTTGGTTATCCAAAATTATTCACAGTTGGAGGCAATGGCGCTTCATCTGCAACTATACAAGGGCTAAAAGAAGTACAACCAGGAGAAGTTGTGCTTGCAGAGGATGTGGTTCGTTATATGGACTTTGCTGTATATCAATCAGATTCACTTGAGGTGTACGTAGATACTCAAGCGCATAATGAGCACTGGTCATCACTTGAGATGGTTACTGATAAAACTGGAGAATATACTGTATATGATTATGATAAATTCTTAAAAGAACATGAAAAAGTTCTAGTTGTATACACGGATAAAATACAACATTTTGTGAATGGAAAACCAGTTGAATAATTTGTGAACTCAAAAATTTGGACTAGAAAATAATATGCAAGTTTTGAGGTACCTACCAGATTCGAACTGGTGTACACAGCTTTGCAGGCTGCTGCCTAACCACTCGGCCAAGGTACCAACTCATTACATTATACCACATTTTGTTTTTGCGCGTTGCTGGACTGCATTCTGATTAGAATTCAACATTTGAAAATGTCATAGGGGTGTGGTATAATGAAGATATGGATTTATTTGAAGAAGGTAAACTTGCTGATGGCTCTTCAGAAGGGTTTGTTGCTTTATCTGCACTTGATGGGCGATACCGTAAATTCACTTGGCCTTTAATTGACTATCTTTCCGAAGCAGCTCTTAATAGATACCGCATAGCCGTTGAACTGCAGTATTTGATTGCATTGAGTTTGGGATTCGGAGTACAAGGTTTTGCCACAGAGTCTACGCCAGTTATACCAGGTCTTCCTAAGTTCACGAATAAGCAAATAGATGCATTATTGAAAATAGTTGCTGATTTTGATTCTGAATCAATTCAAGAACTTGCAAGAATTGAGTCAAAGACTAAGCATGATGTTAAAGCAATTGAGTACTATATTGCGATGAAACTTGAAGATCTTGGAATTTTTAGCGGTGAAGAACTTGGAAAAGTTGTTAAAGCAATCCACATCTTTTGTACATCTGAAGATATAAATAATCTTTCATATGCATTGTGTATAAAAGGCGCGATTTTGAAGGTAATTAGACCGCGAATTGTTAATTTTATGCATGCACTTGAAAAGATTGCAAGTCCACATATTGCGACACCTATGCTTGCACGAACACATGGGCAGCCAGCAACTCCAGTGACACTGGGTAAAGAGTTGTCTGTATTCATACATCGGTTAAAACGACAACTTATTGCACTTGATCAAGTTGATTATTTGGGGAAACTCAATGGTGCAACTGGCACATTTGGCGCGCACAGTGTTGCACTGCCAGAAGTTGATTGGCGCAAGTTTGCGAAACACTTTGTTGAAAAACGCCTGAATTTAACCTATAATCCTTTAACAACTCAAATTGAAAGTCATGATTGGGAAATTGAACTATTTTCTAGGTTGATTCATATAAATGGTATTCTTCATAATGCTGCAACTGATATATGGTTGTATATATCAAATGAAACCTTTATTCAAATTCCTGAACATGGTGCAACTGGCTCTTCAACGATGCCACATAAAATTAACCCGATAAAATTTGAGAATGCAGAAGCAAATCTTGAAATGTCTGATGCAATCTTCAATAAGCTTAATCAAACACTAGTAACAACACGCATGCAACGAGACCTGACTGATTCTAGCATGCAGAGAAATATTTCTTGTGCATTTGCGCACATGTTAATTGCACTTGAAAACTTAACGAGTGGAATTGGTCAACTTGATGTAAATACCACAAAGCTGAATCAAGAACTTGAGAATAATCCAGCAGTTTTGGGTGAAGCTATTCAATCGGTTATGCGTGTTGCTGGAATTTTAGGATATCCGAACATGGAGAATCCTTATGAGCGCTTGAAAGAATTTAGCCGCGGTAAAACTATTGCGCAAGATGATATGAATCAATTTATATCAGAACTTGAACTACCAGATGATATGAAGAGTAGGTTATTGAATCTAACTCCTGAAAAATATATCGGACTTTCTGAAGAACTTGCGCGCGAAGCATTTGAGGAAGCAGGATATGAAGCGGTTTCGCAGTTTTAATGACCTCTTTTTTAGTGTAGTTATAGTCTTGAGCATAGTTGTAAATTTTTTACTGGCATCTTATGCGCATAGTGCGATGAATGGTGTGCAAAAGGATATGCATCAACTTGCACCATCTATTAGTTATTTTATTCAGTTCCCAACTTATGTACTGCTGTTTTTAATAACGTATTTACCGCCAACAGTTGTTCTTATATCTCAGATTATGAAGAAAAATTGGTCACTTTTATTAAAATGTATACTTTGTGGAGCATTTGCATATATATCAAATATACTAACAACTTTTCTAATCGCAAATTTTGGTACATACGCGCTAATCAATGCATACGTAGTTTGGACTAATGGATTTCAGCAAGCAACAGTCTGGTCATCAATTAGCATTTCGGTTGCGATGTTGATAATTTCAGGATCTAGCAATAATTATCGTGGAATCCGTTTTGCTTGGGCTGCTCTAGCGATATGCACAGTAATACTGATGATTTTTGATTCTATAACATTTATGAGTGGTGTTTTGGCGGCGCAGTTAGGTTACTTTTCTGGCTTTTTTTGTAAGTTTGTATTTGGTATTAATGCGAAGCTTTTGGACTATGATGAAATAATGAAGGGTGTTCACCAATGTGGATTCAAAGCAGTAAAACTTGATGAGCAAATAACGACTGCACATATTTTCAAGCGCGAATTTCTGGCAAGTGATGGTAATCGTGAGCTAAAAGTTGTTGTATTCAATTCCAATTCGCAAGTTGTAAGTTTTATCACTAGGATAACGCAGTTTCTCAAATTCCGTGATATAAATTTGAAACACAGGAACTTTAGAGCAACTTCTGAACATATAATTTTAATGAACTTGATGTGTTTTACTGTGGGGATGAATGTTCCGCGCTTAATCGGACAAGTATTTACTGACCAAGCACTGATTTGTCTTTTTGAGCAGAATGAACAAGATGAGCATGTTACGAAGGAGAATTTAGATTCAGAGCTTGCACTTGAATTTTGGAATGAACTACATTTGGCGCACAAGAATGGAATTACTTTTCGGCATATAACGACAGATACATTATGCACATGTAAAGGGAAGGTTGCTCTGATGTGTATTGAGGATGGTGAAGTTGCATCTAATGCATTTCTCAAGCAGATAGACAAAACACAATTACTAGTTTCGCTTGCTGTTATTAGTGGTGTGAACACTGCACTGAAATCATACAAAATGTACCTTAAAGAGCAATTTTCTGAACAAAAACGTGCAGACGAGTTAGTAGTTACTGCTTCACTACTGGAAAATATATTGATGCCTACGGGTCTTCGGAAACAACTGAAATTACAGCAAAAGAGTGGTACTAATCTACTTGAAAAAATGCGCAAGAAACTCATAGTAGCCAGTGAAAAGATTGGTGTGTACGATACTGCACAGGTACACGAATATAGAAGATTTACGTTAAAGCATATACTTTCATTTGGGCTTGCAATTTTTGCAATAGGTGGACTTTTGACACAATTGAATTATGACGCAATGGTTATGGCACTTGGTCAATCGAATCATCTGTGGATGCTTGCGAGTTTTATTTTTGGACTTGGTACTTTTCTTGGCGGGGCAATTACACTTTATAGTTATCTTGCAACACCGGATTTTAAGCACACATTAGGAGTTGTTGCACGTTTTCAAGATGTGTTTCTTGTACAAGTTGCTTCAGCATGGACAGCTTTATATCTACCAGCTGGACTTGGACCTCTTGCAACTAACATACGGTATTTAGGCAAGATGTCCAAAAAATCAGCAGAAAAGAACAAGAGTTCGCGATCAGCCATGAGCAGAATTAAGGCACGTGCACACGCAGTTACTGCAGCAGTAGAAATACAACAAATGAGTGGAACACCAATATTATTGCTTATACTAGGTATATTTTCTGGACAAGCAATTTCATTTTCAGATGAAAGTTTACCAAGTTCAATTGGAAACTACAGAATTTTGCTGATCATTGGCAGTGTTCTACTGATGGTTGCAGTTGTGCTATGTATTCCGAAGTTTCGCAGAAATATCATCATCCGCATTAGATCAATAACGAAGGATTTTTTCAGCAGTTTTATTGAAGTTGCTCGATCTCCTAGGAGCGTAATAATTGGATACTTTGGAGTTCTGGTCATGCTATTTGCCAACATTTTGGCTTTTTGGGCAGCACTAGCTAGTTTTGGACAGTTTCCTGGTATTCTCAGTGTTGCGATTATCTTCCTCATCGCAAATTCTGCTGGCTCATTAGTTCCAACACCAGGTGGACTTGGGGCAATTGAAACTGCACTTACACTCGGACAGATTGCAATTGGAGTACCTGGAACAATTGCACTTGGAGTAACACTTCTTTTCCGCATGTGCATTTTCTGGTTTCGTGCTCCTATTGGAGGTATAGTGACAAAAATGCTTGAGCGTAAGGAGATGATATAGGCACAGTGCATGCATTATAAAATTGTATTGAAGTACTTTAATGAGGCAGTAGTAAAATGTATCAACCTAGGTGCTTGACAATGCATATAAATATGTGGTATAATGTTAACTACGTAAGGGCCTATAGCTCAGCTGGTTAGAGCGCTTCTCTGATAAGGAAGAGGTCCCTGGTTCAAGTCCAGGTAGGCCCACGTACAAGGTATTTCAGCATAACGGATGTGTGCGTTGATAAAAATGATGTTAAAAATTTCATCATTCAGCTAATTCAAACTTAAGTTGTGGAAGGTCAGGTTCATAGTCTTCAAGCTTAAAGTCATCGGCAGTTATATCGTAAAAATTGGTTTCATTTGGAACATCAAGATAAAATTTTGGCTCAGTATTTGATCCGTATCTTCGTAATAGTTCATGAGCCTGATTAAAATGTCTGTCATATATGTGCAAATTCATCGGATTCCAACTAAATGTACCAACTTCAAAGCCTAAATGTTTTGCAAACATCATCTGTAAACTTAAATATTGGATTTGATTAAGCCCAAGACCAGCAACGAGAAAATCACTTGAGCGCTGATGTAAAGCACCATCAAGGTAAACAACTCCATTAACTTTTCGTACATCAAAAAGTATCTCATATGCGCAAGGTGGTAGTTTTGCAGGAGTATCAAGATCTGTATATTGCCACAAATTCATAATTGAACGTCTATTGTATGGATTTTCCTCTAGTAGTTTTAGCGTGCGGTTGACAATATTGTAGTTTTTGACAGTTCTTCCATATCTTTGACCTATTGTATTATCTTCTAGCGCCCATGGCTTCCACCAATTAACTCCGCGATTTTCCAATATACTTAAATCAGATGTCTGATCTTGGTAAATCCACAATATCTCTTCAATTGCTTTTTTGACATAAACTGGGCGCAAAGTAGTAATTGGAATTTGTCCTTTTGAAATATCAAACTTCATCTTAACATCCGTAATATACTTACTTAAGGCTTTTGTTCCATCCTTATATTTGGGGCGCGCATTATCGGGCGTACAACCAAATGTCATTATCTGGTTAATGTTCTCCTTGAAAATATTATCTGCAAAAGTCATAGTGTTTACTCAACAGTTCCTCTTGATATATCTACAACCATATCTTTAGCTTGTTTTTGTGCAATTTCCTCACCGCATATCAAACTTGCAGTCCTAAATGCATGTTCAAGTGTTGCACCAGGTCCATTAGCGGTAATCACAGCCCCATTAGGTAGCTGACAAACTATCACAACTGTCGAATTAGGCGATTCCTCAAAATTACCAGTCCAATCAACATCAGATTTGAATAGTTCATGGAATTTATCACCAATGAAGTCTTTTCCTCCAGCATAACTAGTTGCTTTTTTAACTCCCAGTTTCTTCAGAACACCAGTTTTCGCCAAAATCGCTGGAGCAATGCAATTTGCTGCTAAAATTCCGCCAGATTCTACATGCTTAACTACTGCATTCATAAAATCTACAACATTTTTACTATTCCTACTGTCTAAATAACTTGGCAATATACCACCACCTGGAATATGCACAATATCAAATGCATCAAGTTTATAACTCATGCTGTATAACTCATCAGGTTCAAGTTTTATACCACATTTAGTTCTCACAACAGGTGAACTGGACGCAGTGGAAAAATCAGCAGCTTCAAGAGAAACTGTCGTTGTATGAAATCCACACCGCTGATATACATCAATTGCGCCAAATGTTTCAACATCTTCACATCCATCAACTAGCATTATACCTACGCGTGCATCAACTTTATTAGTGCAGTTCTTGTCCAGTGAATCATTAACCATGTGTATTATTATAGCATAGTATATGCAGATGCGTAAATAGTTGACATATTGGAATTAGTGTGGTATAATGGAAATGGTAGAAAACAGTGGAAAATAATATGACTAAACTAGAGGAAGCTATTGAAATTATAAAGGGGTCGTCGCTTGATGATTTCTTAATAGATTACGAGGATAAACAAGTAATGATGGAAGAGCATCTTATAAGCATTAGTTTTGCTGATGATTTCCCAATAGATGAAGACGAGTTTCTGGAAGAGATAAAAACGCGCATGATTGGCACGTTGGAGAATTTGAAAATGGAAGAGGAGAATAACAGATGAACAAAAAAAATTAGAAATATATCATTGTGTACACCTAGTTATGATTATACCTACAGCACTTTTTATAAGAAGTATTGTAAAATATAGAAAAGCTAAGATGGTGATGCCTATTACTTCGATATATCTATGGGTAGGTTTTCTTGTTGTTATTTGGTTTGCATATTTTAATACTGTGTTTACGCAATTGGTCAGATCAAGAGAAGTAGGTATATATGTACTTGGATTCATATTTTTTTATATATATATATGGATACTAGGAATAATAGCTATTTATTGGTTCTTTATTGGATCAATGATGCAAGGTTTTAGAGAAGCGAAGGAGCGAACAATATATGAGCAGACACGACCATTGAGTTTTAGTGATTTTGAGAATTATAAAGATTATAAGCTGCATGCATCACAACATCCAAGCCAATATGAATATAAACGCTGGGGGCAAACAAATCATTTTATTTGGAGTCCTAAAAAAGGAGCAACACGGTTTGACTAAATCGCTAACCAACAAAAAAGCATCCTGTATATTTAGCGTGATATGTTTCTGCTTAATTTCAAGTTTTCTATAATATAACACATGGCAGATTATGGCATAAACGTAAATGTAAATGCAGAAGTAAAAGGAGTTAGTGAGCTTAGTGGTGCAATAGATAAATTACTACAAGCAATAATGGAGGCAGCGCAACTAGTGGATACTGTAAAGATGGAACTCCTGTTACTGGTAATCCATCAGCCAGCGGAAAAGCAAATGTATGTTATGGACATGGGGCACGGTGGCTGGGTAAAACCTTCTAATTCTACTATTAGCATTCTCGCACACATCTACTTCTAGGTGTCCTAACTCTTGTCTAGTGTTTATACTTTCTGGTCTTTCACTTGTGCTTACTCTAAGTGGTATATTACATCTACTGACATGGTTTCTTGTGCTTGTTCATGTATTTCTTGTGGCTGTTTTTGTACGTTGTGTCTTTTATACTACAGTAAATAAGTCTAGTATACACGAAAAAGTGTCCACTATGTATTGAATACGGATAGGTACTTGACAAACTCAAATTAATATGTTATAATGGTGACATGGTTGATGGTAGATTAATTAGTTTTCATGATGGACAAGCATTTGATTCAAATGTTTTGCGTAGTGTTACGTGTTCTTATGGTGAGAATTTTGCAACTGTTGAATATAAACTAGATGGATTGTACAATGTTGAAACTGATGAGAATCAGAATTATTTTGAAATACCAGATACTGGAATGGAATCATCAGAAGGTGTTCCCTATTTACCAGTTGATGGATTGTTTGTTTTGCTACCTGAGTGGAGTAACGGGTATGAGTTGAGTATAACTGAAGAAGATTATACTGCGCTTGATGGTGAGTATGATATTGCACCAACACCTAAACAAATTCTTGAAACTCAAGAGCTAGATGATATTTCACCACAAGTTAACGTTGATATTTATGAAAGTGATGCAGTTTTTCCAACTAGTGTTGTTCAAGATTTAGGTGAGCTTAGGTTATTAAACGAAAAAGTTGCGCATATACTTGTGAAACCGGTTAGATATTATCCCAAACGCAAGAAAATAGAGGTGTTGACAAATTTTAAGTTTACTTTGCGAATAAATACTAATTCATCTGAGAGCAAAGTTGATAGTACAAAGAATTTGCAAGATTTACGACCTGATGGTATAATTAAAGATTTAGTTGTTAAAGCAGATGAATTTGCTCAAGATAGTCAAATAGATGCAATAAGGAAGAATTTTCTAATAATTACAACTGACAAGTTAGAATATTATATGAGGGTTTTTGAAGGTGTGAAACAAAATGATTATGATACATCAATTGTTACAGTTGAAAAAATAAAGAAGAAATATCCTTCACTTAGCACTGCTGATGCTTTGCGTAAGTACATTAAAGACGAAAATGCAAAATCAGCAATTTCTTATGTTTTACTTGGTGGTGATCTTCAAGACATTCCATCAGCTTTAGCTTCAAATGATTATAATCCAGCTGAATCTAAATTTCTATCTGATGTATTTTTTGTAACAGATGACATAAATAAAGTACCGTTTTGCTCAATTGGAAGAATGCCAGTTTCTGACGGAAATGAGTTATACAATCTCTGTGATTTTGCAGCATATTACAATAGATTTTATACAGATAAGAGAAAAAGTGCTATATTTACTGCATATTATGGGACAGAAGGATATATAGAAAATAAAAAAGGTATAGCAGCGTCTTCTAAAAGTAAAATAAATATAATCGACAGGTATGATAAGGAACACACAAAAGATGAGTTGATCAAAGCAATAAATTCTGGAGTTGGTTTTATCAATTATCGAGGTCATGGATCGAACAGTTCTTGGCAATCTTCAAATGGTATAGTATATTCAGACTTACCGAAACTAAAAGTAGATCGTCAAACACCAATTGTGTTTTCTATTGCATGTAATAATAATGCTTTAACAGATCCGAAATGTCTTGGCAAAGGTTGGATTAATGCAAAACAGGCAATTAACTATCTAGGAGCATCTGCACCAAGTTATCGCACAACAAATAATTGGTTTGATACATATATATGGGAAGCAATTTGTAGTAAGAATATTAGTATTGTTGGAGATATTTATCTTTATGCAACTGTGAAATTGTATCAAAATTATCCTGACAAAGCAACTACAACCAATATAAAAGAGTATATTTTGCTAGGTGATCCAACCGTCAACTATCAAGATAGCAAATCATAGTAAAGTAAAGGGAGAGTAATATATGAGTAAGAAATTAGGATTTGTACAGATGTTAGATGTATCTGGTTCGATGTATGGTGCATTGCCTCAAGTAAAAATAGATGCAAAATCATTTGTGCGTGAGGGAAGACCTGGCGATCAATTCGGTGTAAATGCATTCAGTGATGATGCTTGGTGGGTCTATCCAACTACTAATATTCCCAATATTGTAACAATTACTGATAGTTGCGAGGAAACTAGCGATGCAGCTAATAAAATTGAAACTCAAACTATTCATAATATGACTAATATTGCTGATGCACTTAATAAGGCAACTCAGATGTTGCATACAGCGAACACGGAATTGAAAGCATATGTTTTGTTTAGTGACGGGAACTCTAATTGGGGAAACCCTCCTGAGAATGAAATTGATAGTAATATTCCTATTTTTATAGCTGGTCTAGGCAGTTTAAACAGAACACAATTCGATTTAATGACTGCAAAAAACCCAAAAAGTAAATTTTATAATCAGCCAAATGCTTATCAAGTGGGCTTAATGTTTAATCATATAGTAGCTGATTCAAATGAAGTGAATCTAATTGTTAACAAACTTGAAAAAGACAAAAGTGGCAGTAATTATTTCATCAAAGATGCAGTTATTTCTGGAACGGATACTGAGCCTCAACTTAGTGTTGTGTGGTCTAATGAAAAATATAGCTATACATCAGGTTATCCGTCAACAAATAGTATAAGGGTTACACTAATTGATCCATTTGATAATGATACAGATATTAAACCCACAATTACTGATGGCGGTTACTGCATCTTTAATACTTCTGGTCTTTTGCCAGGTACTTGGAAGGTACTAGTTGAGTTTTCAAGTGCTGAAGCATTAGATTTTACTGTTGGCGGTGTTGAATATAATTCTGGGATCACATCAAGTATAACAGCTGTTGATACTGACGATAATAGTAATTTTGATATAGCTGTTAATACTAAGATCAATGGAGAGGAAGTTCAAGATTTGCAGATTTCTGGTGAAAGTACAAGTATTCATTATTTAGATCAACAAGATGATTTAGACAACAATGTGGAAGTTGCTAGAAATGATGTTAAATTCACAAAAAGACAATTACTTTCTGTGCCTAAGAAGAATATTTTACGTTTGAAGAACGAGTTGAAGACCGATAATAACTCAAATGTTCAGTTTTCTTCTCATTCAGTTAGTGTTAAAATTTCTGGAATAAATCCGAATACTGGTTTACCATTTACAGATATAAAATCAATTGTAATTTAAGCAGTATTTAACACAAGTTAAACTAATACCGTACTTATTTCATATTATGCTTTTCGCATCATCTGCCTTGCGCAAGTGCGCTAACGCCAAATCTGCGTGCGTGTGTATGCGTAATCTGCTTGTGTGCATGCGTACCTTTGTCAGTGGAAACATTTTTCCGCACATTTTTAAGCAAGCAGAAGGACAAAGACATGTGCAAGACAAAAACACCATCAAGTGAACACCAGGTTTATTCTAATGAGCTCAAGAGTAAAGCAGTCTATCTTATTAACAGTGGATGGACTAAACAGGAAATTTGTGAGGAACTAGATATTACTAGTGTTCATACTTTAAGAAACTGGTTAAGAGCATCTAGTGCAAAAATGTACACAATATATATAAATCAACAAGTATAAAACGTACAAGGTGTGTATAATTAAACAGCGCGATAGCTCCTTAAAGTGCGCAAGACTGTGTATAAACTACTTTTGTATTAAACAAAGACAATGAACCAATAGATAAGCTTCTTCGGAAGACTTAACAGATGTGGTTTAATCGCAATAGTTTTGATGAGTATAGTTATACTATATACTAGATTTTACAAAGAACTAGATGTTTTTCTAAAAGATTATCAACAAGATAAGCAACTTTTAGCAGGCACAAGAGAAACAGGTATGATAAAAATGTACGTAGATATAATCTGTGCGGGAATTTGTACACTGCGCCCCTCATCAACTTCACCCTGTATGTATTTTAAGCAGATTAATCCACTTCTTTTCCCTTTTTGTTCTCCAAAATAATTCCATATTCACGATCATATCTAATAGTATAATCTACTCCTATGACATTTTGAAAATCAAGCTCAAGTTCAAGTCTTTCATCAACAGCAATTACGAGTTTACCGCTCAAATAATAAGACTCTTGCCACTTATCAAATAGACCTGATTTACACATACTACCTTCTATAGCCAAAATAGTTGCATCTATAGCACCAGGATTACTTAATTTATACGGTAAATTCACTGAACATTGACTAATTATCTTCGCTAACTCAGTCTTAGGAATATCATCAACTGGAATTTCTGAAGGACATTCAAACTTTTTGGCAACCCATGTGAACAGATAAAGTTTACCATCCTTTTTCTGAACAATTATTACCTCAAGGCTCTCCGATGTGTCTCGTACACTTGCTGACATTGCATTTTCATTTGAATTACGGACTTCAATATCTAATAGTCCAATTAAGGAGCTCGGTGAATCAACTGTTTTTGGCTCCACTCCGCCCTTTATAAATTGGCGTATATCTCGGCGTTTATTTTCGTTGATGCTATTTTTCGGATCCATGATTCTAAACACTTCAGATTTGCGCACTTTATCGCAGCGAGCTTTGTTAGAGTCAGCTTTAGCATCTTCATATTTTTTTGACAGCTCATCAGCCATAACAACACCATCTTCTGGGGAATTGGTGTCCGAATATACTCGTTGTACCAGATTAGAAATATCACCTGGAATGTCAATACTCTTTAATTTACTAGGCCCATCTTGCAATTCTTGCGATTTCAAAATCTGAAGGGTACGCATAAGTAAATATCTGTTATAAATGTACTTCTCAATAACAGGCTCAAACTCCATCTCATCAGCGTTCAAAACACCTGTAATAAAGCACTTTGCTTGTTGTAAATTGTTTGTGCGAGTTCGTTTATGTCTATGCAGTCTACCAATTCGTTGTAATAACAAGTCGATTGGACAAATATCTGTAATTAGCACATCAAAGTCAATATCTAAGGACTGCTCTAAAACTTGTGTGCCAACAACTATAAACTTGCTTGGGCGTTTACCGTTTTGAACTGTTGCATTAACTCCAAGTTTTTTGCGTAAATCTTGCTCCTTTTGCATTCTATCTACACCGATGAACCTAGAATGCACTAGTATTACTTCTGTGCCATCATCTTTGGTACTGAAGATTGCTTCGTATACTTTTTGCGCGCGATCCACAGTATCCATTATAATTCCAAGCACACCACCATTTACAACTAAATCATGTGCAACTGACGCAAATTCTTCTGCTTCATATACATTTTCAAGTTTATAATTTAACAACTCAAGAACAACTTCTGTATTATTATGGCTTGCATTTGATTTTCTTGTGTAAATTTCCTTGCCTGTGCTGTAAGTTATCAAAGGGTAGTCGTTAATTTTCGCTACTGGTAGGGATGAATCTTTGCCTAAATATGCATGCAATAATTCTTCACGCACTTTTGCTGGAAGTGTTGCAGATAGTAAAATCACTGGAACTTTATATTTTCCAAGCCACTTGAGAGCTGTTTTGATGTATTCATTCATATACGCATCATATGCATGGACCTCATCAATAATGACAACTTTATTTGCAAATGCAAGATGTCTAAAAGTAAAATACTTCATCTTTAACGCCATAAATAACAACTGATCAACAGTTCCAACCACAAAGTTCGCTAAATTTCCTTTATGGCGACCGCTAAACCATTCGTGTGCAATAATATTATGTATTTGTCTATCACTAGATAATGCACTTTTACTACCATTTGTATTACATTTGCTATTATATGTATTACATTTGTCATCAACATCTCCATCTATATTGCAGCTTTTCCCGAACCTAATCGCATCCCAATCACCGTTCAACTCCGACTTTGAATGTGCAAGATACATACTAATATCATCTTTATCCTCAAATGTCTCAATCCAACTTTTTACTCTACTAAACATTGCATCTGTTGTTGCCATCGTAGGAAGTCCAATATAAACTCCACCTCTTTTGGTTTTTGCTGCAAAAACTTCTGCTGCAATAAGTGCCGCTTCTGTTTTACCTTCGCCCATTGGAGCCTCAATAACCATTATTCCAGGGTTCTCAACTTCTAATACAATTTTTTCTACATCTTCTTGAACTGGGTGTGGTTTGAAACCTGCTCCATTTGTAAATCTTGCAGAATAAAGAGATCTTGCACTATTGGCGCTTTTTTTCAAATGAAATTGGGCGTTCCATGGTTTTGGTAAATTCAGCACATCAAATGCTGTTCTTGCTCTATACTCTAAATGTTCTAAATTGTGCATGCTTTCAGCACTTTTATAAGTATCGTTATCACCAATTAGTGGAAACTTATCAGAATCACTAGCAATCCAGTCTGCCATTGACACAAGTCCTGATAATAATGCTTGTGAAGACATCGACAACTGCAACTTTTTCAGTTTGTCCACTTGTTGGCAATCTGTCAAACCTGCTAGATGATATGAATATTCAAGTAGTTCTCTTTGCACTTTTTCCCACATGTCGTATTTGAATCCAGTTCTAGTTAGTTCATATTCTGCACTATTTAATGCACTATTACTAGGCGGTTTTCCATGGTGAGTTCCAAGTATAACTGAAGTTGTATCATTGAATTGGTTGTTGTTTAATATCAACTGTGAAACTATATTGTGTGGCGCTAAAACTTTATTATCTGCTAGTTTTTCACAACTTAATCCCACACTTTGCAATTTATTATAACTAGTGCCAACCCTGAACTGAAATTCTGGTGATGCTTTGCCAATATCATGTGCTGCAGACAAAAATACAACTAATTTTTTTGCTAGATCTAGGTCATCATTTATTTCACTCGCAATTAACTCTTCAGTCCCATCAGACAACCACTTTCCCCAAAGCAATTCCATGATTTTAGCAGAATCTGACATATGGACATGCAGTGGAAGATATTCTGTTTTATCAAGACCGTTACTCTTGCCGCGAAGAATTCTAGCTGCGGGAGATAAATTTAGTAGCATTTATGACCACCGCTAATATCTTGTTTATTGTAATATAGCACTGCATCTGTCGCCAACTTTTTTCTCCAAAATAACTCCATATTCACTATCGCGCTCACATTAAACTCATATCTCTTTATTATAATTATACCACACTTTTTTATGCAATATCAAGTGTTACACCCGCACCCAAACTACAACACCCAAAATCAAATCACCAAGTGAGGAAAGTGCGGAGAAGATTATGGAAGACATAAGAATACAAATCATCATGTAGATAATACTAACAGAATGAATTATAAAGATCCTCTAATAGATATGAAGCTCATAAAGTATATATAAGTGGTAAATATACTCGTTTTGCAAAAATTGATTATAAAATACTAGAACTAACTGAACATTGTTATGGTTATAGACTTAGGTGATGAATAAAACAGAAGTAGATAACTTAAAGTACTAGTACATACACAAGCAATATGTCATCTTTTTGTATTTTGAGTGATGTGGTTGGATATACATGTGATCGTAAAGGAGTTTTAAACATAAAACGCTATTATTTAAGGTATTGACGATGGATGTGGATGCATTTGGATGTACAAAAATACCATATAGACGATATATTAAGTCCTCTCTAACTCAAAAGTACATAACCGATTTACAATTTCTAACTGAATTGTACGCAGCCCCAAAAAAACCACTTCCCACACCACGGGGGGGGGGGTGCTATAATAGTTATATTATGGTTAAAAGGAAATGGTGATAATGCAAGGATCTATATTATTTAATTCAGTTGAATTTATCAGTTCAATCAATGTTATTGTTTGTACGTTAACATCAATTTTTCTTGGTGTGTGTATATCATTGGCTCATTCGTATCGTAATCATTCAACACGCAATTTTAAGATAGCACTGAGTTTGTTGCCTGCAATGATTCAAGTGGTTATTATGATGGTCAACGGAAATATTGGTGCTGGTTTGGCTGTGGCTGGTGCTTTTACACTGGTGAGATTCCGTTCGGCAACTGGTAATGCGCGCGATATTGTCAATGTTTTTCTAGCAGTTGCTGTGGGTCTTTCAACTGGAATGCATGAACTGGCTTTTGCAATTAGTTTCACATTTATAATTATCATCATCTTGCTTGCCTATGAGCGCTTTGATATGTGGAAACCGCACACTGTTGCCCGCACGATAAAAGTAGTTGCCCTAGATAATGACGATACACTTGAAGAAGTTACTAATCTAATCCGCAACTTTTCAAAAAGGTCAAGACTTTCGCAAATTAAATATATTGAAACAACTAATCGGGTGCAGTTAGCATTTAATGCTGATATTAAAGAAGGTCTTGATGAGTCTTCGTTATTGAGGCAAATCCGAGCAATCACTAATAACTTGGATTGCACAATTTCTGACACTGAATATGGAAGAGAGCGACTATGAAAATAAAACCACAAATTATAGCTCTAATCAGCTTTTTCATTGTGATTATTGTGGTGCTGGTCGTCATGATTATATCACAAAATTCAAATACAACCAGTAATAACACGCAAGTTGAAAAAATGGTTAATGGTCGCAGTCAGTCAGGTGATATGGGTGGTCCGTCAAAAAATACGGTTGCTACAAAGGTGGACGATATAGAAATACCAGCAATCAGCAGTACTGATGAGCTCAAAAATGCAGTGCTTAATGCTAAGACTTGGGAGTACAATTTGAAGGATAAACATTTAGATAGTTCAGTTGACGAGAATAATGCTATAAAAGTTGACGTTTCTGGTAAGAGCGGTTATACTATTACTGACTCTGGAACGTATATTTTCACTGGGCAAAACGATAATTTCCAGTTAGTTGTTAATGCTGGTAAGAAGGATGACGTACGTGTTGTGCTTAATAATGTGCATTTAGCAAAAAGTAACGCGCCTGTGATAGATGTAAAAGCAGCAGATCATCTCACATTGATTCTACCTGCAAATACCTCCAGTTATTTAGGGGACACTTTGCATACTATTGCAGATAGTGACCCAAATGGTGTAATTTATTCGGAGTCTGATTTAATATTGGTCGGAATGGGAAAACTAGATGTTATTTCAACTTCTGGACATGCAATTCGTTCAAAAGGTGATATATTCTTAAACGCCAATGAAGTTTCTGTAAATAGCGCTGGTTCTGGAATTAAGAGCAGTGATGGATTGTATGTTTTAGGTGGTAGTTATGCAATTTCGGCGGCTAATGACGGGGTGCGCGCAAATGATGACCTTGTAGTTTTAGATGGAAAAGTTGATATTACAAAGTCTAACGAGGGTATTGAAAGTTCGCGGATTAACTTGCTTGGTGGTGAGATTAACGTGGTTGCCTCTGATGATGGAATTAATGCATCACAGAAAGTTACTGATGAAGAAAATACAACAACTGAAAATCGTGAAGCTGCGCAACCGGGTGTGTGGATATATATTGCTGGCTCAAAATTGACGGTTAAGGCAAATGCAGATGGCGTTGATTCTAATGGTCATCTACTTGTTACTGGTGGTGATATTAGTATAACATGTGCAGATAGAGGTGGTGATGGACCGATTGATGCTAATGGTTATGTTCTAAATGAAGGTGGTAACTTTACCATAAATGGCGAGCAGAAAGCTTCAATTGAGCAATATTTGGAATCTTCTGGTGAGCCTAATGGTGGCTTTGGCAATCAACAACCGAACTTTGAGAACAACCCACAAGCAAAAAACCAGAGTCGCACTAAGTAGTAGAGTTTAACGAGTTGCGCATGCGTGATGTACTTGTACGCATCTGCATGCGTGCATGCCTGCACATGCAAGTTTATTAGCGTGATTCGCTACGCAAATCACGCAGTTTGTTTGTGCTTGGATGACTTACAACATCTGTTTTGCTGCTATACCTTCTGCTGGTTTTGCTACCACATGCAATTATCGGCATAATTCGTTACGCAAATCACGCAACTTTCTGCACACATGCAATATCTGCACTAGTGGTTTGATGGCGTAATGCATTTTGCATTACACTTTATTTACTTGCACATGCATAAAACATCAACACATGTTTTATTACTAGTTCTTAGGTTTGCTACTACATGT
>JAIRWY010000004.1 GCA_031268675.1 Candidatus Ancillula glyptotermitis
TGGGGTGTATAATAATTACTTGACCACTATTATAGTTTGAACTAGTAGATAAGGAAATTATATGAGTATAAAGAGAAGGACATATTCAAAAGAATATAAAGAGGAAGCTGTAGCTCTTGTTATTGATAACAATATGAGCATAGCTCAAGCTGCACGTCAGTTATGTATAGGTGAGCAAATGTTAGGAAGGTGGGTTGCCTTTTGGCGACAAAAAGATAAACCCAAAAGTACTGAAGCTATACTAGTGGAAGAAAAATCTAAGAATAAAGAACTTGAAAAACGAGTAGTAACTTGAACAAGGAACTTGATTTCTTAAAAAAAGCAGCCACCTTCTTTCTGAGTCAAAAGGAAGAAGGTTTGAACTAATGTTTTCATTAACTGACCAATTTTCAATAAGTTTTATGTCAAAACATTTAGGTGTTACTAAATCTGGATACTATTACTGGCTCAAGAATAAGCCTAAAAGAGATAGAGATAAGAGAAACTTCAATGAACTTTGTGAACTAGTTAGAAAAACTTGGCTAGATTCGAATAAAAGGCATGGATTTAGGAGAGTATATATTGATTTAACACATAGAGGGTTTGAAGTAACGATGTGTAGTATAAAAGTTGCTATGAAATCTATTAATATACAAGGTTTACAGCCCAGAAAGCATAAAAAAGCAAAAACTAGCAATGTTATTCAACGACAAGATTTAATAAACCGAAACTTTAATTCTTTAGTTCCTACCACTAAACTAGTTGGTGATATAACCTATTTACCATTATCTTAAGAATAAGAACTTGTATTTAGCAACAGTTATGGATTTATGCACAAGATCAGTGGTTGGATTATCTCTTAGTAACTGAATGAAAACTGAACTAGTTATTAAAGCTTTAGACATTGCAAAAGACAATGGCTTTATAGCTCTCAATGCAATATTCCATTCAGATAGAGGTTCGCAATATACTTCAAAAAAATTAGAAGAATGGGCAATAGTAAATAATGTTAGGCTCTCAGTCGGTAAAACTGGTGTATGTTGGGATAATGCAGTTGCAGAAAGCTTTTTTCAATACTTAAGAATGAAATGTTTTATTTAGAGAAGTTCAAGAACGAAAAAGAACTTAAAAGTTTCGGTTTTTGAATATATAGAAGTGTATTACAATAACAAAAGACCTCATTCAAGTATAGAGTATAAAACTCCTATGCAAAAAATGAAAGAAAGGGCTTAAATATGGAGGGGTATTTATTAAAATACACTGCTTTAAGGTATGAACTTAAAAAATGGTGTATAATGTACACAAGAAGAAAGACAAACTTATAACAGTGGTCAAGTATTTACGCCCAGCCCACACTTCTTTTGTTTTTGTACCTTTTTCCCCATTCTGCTTTTGCTTGTTCAATGAATTTTCTGAATACTCTAACCAGTTCTGTGCTTGTTCTGATTTACTTTGTGCCTCACTTAATTGCTCTTCTAACTTCTTAAGAAATAGCTCTGATGCTTTCTCATACTTCATTATGCCATCTACATAACCAGCCCCAATTGTTGCACCTGCACCTTTTGCAGTTCCGCCGCCTAACGCACCAAGCCCTTTAAGCCCCTTGATTACCTCTTGAGGCATTTTAATATTAGACACTTGTTTTAGTGCAGTTACTAACTTACTTACCTCATTTTTTGCATTTATGACGCCTCTTGTATACTTTCCTATTCCATCAGTATTAAATGAATTAGGAGAGGATAGCTTATTTTGCACTTGCATTAGTTTTTCTATCGCACCAATGGTCGCATTAAGCCCTTTAGTCTCTGAGTTTACATTTATATTTATGCCGTAATCTGCCATGTGTTACATTATACTAAACATGAAAATTGAGCAGAAATGTTATATACCCTATTGTGTTATTTGTCAAGCATTTTGTAAACTTTTTACAAATATGGTAACTAGATTAGTTTAATAGTCTTTGGCTGTCCAATAATCATATCCAGGATAATCGTCATCAAATAATTTACTAACGTCACTAAATGGTACGTCACTATGCCTTAGTTCATATTGATCAGGATGTTGTGATGCATATAACTCCCATTCTTCTTTTGTCTTAAAATCACCAGAATACAATGGTCTGTCTCGTTTATATCTTGCTTGATCTAATGCTTCCCTAAATCCTTGGAAAAACGCTCTAAAAAATGGTAGTAGTCCTAATGTAAGACCAGAAAAGAATACACCAGCATATCCAGCAACCCACATCGTCGCACCTATGTTAAAAGGAATGCTAAAAAGTTTGGTACCATTTCCAATAATAAATACCACAATTGAAATTAGCATTATGTAAACTAAAACTTTTGTTGACTTTCTCATTTCTGTCCCCCTTCTCTTCGCTTAATAAGATTTTTCAACGTGCCAATCATGCGCGTCTTTATCTCTTACAGAAACTCATTTTCATCTATTGGAAATTCATCAGTAAAACTAACGCCTATAAGATACTCTTCCATCATAACCTGTTTATTTTCGTAGTCTATTAAGAAGTCATCAAGCGATGACTCCCTTATAATCTCAACAATCTCCTCTAGTTCCATATATTCTCCACTCTTTTCTACAATTTCCATTATACCATAGGGGTATGACATTTTCAAAATTCATTCCTAATTTCCTGATTTCAAAAACAGCAAATAAGATCACCCCCACAGGCGTAGGGAATACAGTACTCGTTTTGTATCGATAGCGTAGCGATTAGGATCACCCCCACAGGCGTGGGGAATACCGTCCTCATCGTTGATGTAATTTGACAGATCAAGGATCACCCCCACAGGCGTGGGGAATACTACATTTCCATCTCTTTCTCGTCTAACATTCAAGGATCACCCCCACAGGCGTGGGGAATACCAAAACCACAACATAACGTACACGATTTCATGGGGATCACCCCCACAGGCGTGGGGAATACCATCTTCTAAATCTTCATCAGAAGAGGCTTTTAGGATCACCCCACAGGCGTGGGGAATACTAAAGACGCGCATGAGTTAGCAACAGGGTGGCAGGATCACCCCCACAGGCGTGGGGAATACAAATAGCTTCCTCACAACACTTCGTGTAGCAAGGGATCACCCCCACAGGCGTGGGGAATACAGCCGAAAGATACTCTTGCGAGATTTTGCTTGAGGATCACCCCCACAGGCGTGGGGAATACAAAAAATTTCTCAAAGCATTTAACACTTGACTGGGATCACCCCCACAGGCGTGGGGAATACACTATTTAAGTATTTTTACGAAAATGTAACAGAGGATCACCCCCACAGGCGTGGGGAATACGCACTTGGAAATACTGGATATCCAGCGGGTATAAGGATCACCCCCACAGGCGTGGGGAATACCATTTACCAATAAAAAGCCTTTTCTCTGGCTTGGGATCACCCCCACAGGCGTGGGGAATACTATTTCATGCTCAAGCATATGCTCTTTTGTGCAGGATCACCCCCACAGGCGTGGGGAATACACAATTGTAAACAATCGTTATTTGTGTAATATAGGATCACCCCCACAGGCGTGGGGAATACGCTCTAAACTCGTACCTTGAACTTTAGCAAGTAGGATCACCCCCACAGGCGTGGGGAATACTTTGTTTCTAGCACCTGCTTAATTCCGAATGGGGGATCACCCCCACAGGCGTGGGGACTACAAAGACGCTGGAGGTAAAATGTGAGACTGAACAGGATCACCCCCACAGGCGTGGGGAATACACGACCTGAGGACTTTTATAACGGAATAGATTAGGATCACCCCCACAGGCGTGGGGAATACTTCGCAAATAGATGAAAATTATAATGGCATAAGGGATCACCCCCACAGGCGTGGGGAATACTTATTCCTTAGAAAACGGCGACGAGTTTTTTGAGGATCACCCCCACAGGCGTGGGGAATACCTGGCCCACGCACTGCGAGGAGTGTGACTTAGAGGATCACCCCCACAGGCGTGGGGAATACAGCAGAAGAGAGTGGAGAATGATGAATAATAAGGGATCACCCCCACAGGCGTGGGGAATACTATTCCACTATCGCATTCAATATCTGTTCCCCAGGATCACCCCCACAGGCGTGGGGAATACTATTAAAATCTTATAAAATATCACAATTTTTAAGGATCACCCCCACAGGCGTGGGGAATACCTATATCGTCTATTTTGCAACCCAACACATGTGGGATCACCCCCACAGGCGTGGGGAATACTGAGTGAAACATATCAGATTGCAGATTTGAAGGGGATCACCCCCACAGGCGTGGGGAATACGCAAACACTTATCTCGCCAAAAGGACAGGTCTAGGATCACCCCCACAGGCGTGGGGAATACTATTTGATACTCACAAGGATGCGGAAGAATATAGGATCACCCCCACAGGCGTGGGGAATACTAAGTGGAATAGCGCAAGTGATTGGCGAACTAGGGATCACCCCCACAGGCGTGGGGAATACAGTAAAATTTCCTTAGTTTATAGGGATTCTACTTTTCGAATCATCCAAAACGCATGCAGTTTTAGTCCACTCCTCCCATAGTACATGATAACACATTTTTATCTTTTTTGCAAGGCTTTTCTCTTTCTTGCTGCTCTTTGTCTGCTAGCATTACTAAATCCGAGTTTAAGATTTGACTTTTGCATCTTATGTTCTGTTTTTGGAATCATTATAAGTTTTATGCCATCAAAATCTACAGGTATTCGCATAGCATTGTGCGTCTTAAATTTAAGACCTTGCTCATTATTTGCACTATATGTCATAGTGGCTTTGCCAAATTGAACAAGCGTTAAAATTCTCTCCCAAAGCTTTTCACGAACTCTTGCATTAACTTTTCCGACAAATACACCTGTATCAATCTCTAGCAACCATTTTGTCAGATCGCCTCGCAGTCTATTGGGCACATTCGTTAGAGTTACAACTATCATTAAATCACCAACTTCTTTCTACTAAATCATCATAAAATGCATCACCATTTTCAAAATCTAATTCTTTTCCATATGAAGTACCACTTTTAACATCTTCTAACTTATCATCCCAAAGCTTCAGTTCACTTACTGAAAAATCATCATCATGTATGTCTTCATCAGCACAAAGTAGTAGTTTGCCAATATCCTTTGACATACGCACTAGTAGCTTTTCTTCATGAATCTTATCGCGAACAATTAATCTCACAGTTCTCTCAATATTTAACGCTTCTTCTCTCTGACACGCTTCAAACGCAGCCGGTATTGAAATATTGGCTTTATATAAATCTGCAACATCATATACAAAAGATCTCTCATGCCCAGTATGAACAAATCCTAGTGCAGGCGAACAACCAAGTGCAACAATCACACTGTGTGCTATGCCATACAAACATTGGTGTGCCAAACTCAAAGCCTGATTGATCGTACTACCTGCCGCATAATCATCAGGATCATATTCTCTACCACTCCATTTAACTCCAGTTTTATGAGCAAGTTTCTTATAAACAGCTCTGACTCTTGCGCCTTCTCTACCACGCAGTTGTCCCATTGTAAGCATCGATACATCTTCATCTGGAAACCTCATCTGATACATAGCCCTTGCCACTTTCAACCTTCTTCTAGTATTCGTCACCAGCTCAGCTTGCAAAATGGCTAGTCTAGCAGAATGCGTCAATGGTCTACCAGATGCATAATATCTAACACCATATTCACCAACCCATATCACACTTGCGCCTGCATCACCAATCAATTCCATTGCTCTATGCGTAATATTAGTTCCAGGACCTAGCATTAAAACACTAATAGTTGCAACTGGCATAAACGCAGTTCCTCGTTCATCAGTGAAAGTCAGTGCTGAGTCCTTACGATTTACTACGCAGTGTTCCACATATAAAAAAGACAACCTATCAGAGATTCGCGGTAGTTCATGCAAATTAGGCTTTGGTGTATATTCACTATTCATAACTAACTACAGACATTACAATGCATATCTTATATCTTTGCAATAGTCAACATTCCTTGTCCGTATGCTTTTGCCCTGCCAATTCCAGTAGTAAGTGCTTTCCTAAACATATCCACATCAGTTATTTCCAAAATACCTTCGTAGGTTGCTATTGCAATTGTAACAAGTTGACGCTTTTCATTGTTGCTTTTATAAAACCGTAATTTACCCTTCTTTCTGACAATAAATGTAACCCTATCCTCAACTTCACCCGTATTAGATACGGCGCGCTTTTCAACTAAAAAGCCATTTTTACTAGCCTTAGAAATAAGCCAGTTATTATGCTCCTCAATACTTTGCATTCCATAGACTTTCCCCTTTTTGCGTGGATGTTTGACACTTTCTGAGACATTTTTCCCACTGAATTTGAATACTGGATTAGCATCTAACTTAAACCTGAACTTATCACCAGTTTTTAACTTACTAAGAAACGGCATATAATTAACAGTTCTACCAGCACTTTGTCCATTATTCCAGCCATACTTTTCCTGCATATGTTTAAAATCTGGACGAATAGGACTTACAACTATTAAGAATTTAGAACTATCTATATCATCTATGCGCCATAAAATTTGCTGAGTATTTGAAGGAAAACAGCCCAAAACTGCAGCATGAATACGCTCTGCAGATTGAAGTAGTCTATGAGTTTCACGCAACTTCTTATTTAATTCAAAACGAGATATATACATCTATTCCTCCCAACTGTTCTTAGTTTTATCATCTATTAAAGCAAATACATCATGAATTGGCATTACCTTTTCACTGACTATACCTTCGTCTTGTACTTCAACTGGAAATAAGTCCGCTCTTAAAATTTCTTTTGTACTTTTATTTGGTCCTTCCAGTTCACTAATCTTCACGCCATGAACTTGTCCAACTATACTTCTGAGTGCATATTTTCGGTGTTCTTGCGAAAAGGAAACTGGTAAATCATGAGACATAAAACTGTTTGAAATACCATCACCTTTATCTAAAGCCGCATCAACATCATGTACAATCTCAAGCCAGAAATCTTGAAAATCATTGACTTTTTCATCAGCATTCTCAAAGTTATTTTGTCTTCTAGTAAACTCATTTAGTGTACGCTTTTGATACCACTCCTTCGCTTGCCAAGCCTCAGTTTTTAAAGCCTCAAGTAAACTCTTATTGCTACACCTAAGAACTAAGGGTAACTCAGGAATATATGCACGCCTACCAAGTCCAATAGGAAATACTGGGTTCTTTAGTGCATGCTCAATATCTTTAAGCAGCTCCAAATCTCCATCAAGACCAACTAAAAATACAGCATCAGATAAAAAATACCTTGTCGATTTAAATGCATCATTTTTGTTTGTAGAGTATTTTTGTTCTTTAGGAAGCCATTTCTTTGCAGTTTGATACTCCCTTTGCACCTTTCCAACCTGATCAATTCGCACACCAAACTTGAGCTTGCATAAATCTGTAAGATCTTCGTCTCGCCCGCGTCCAAGTGCAGATGCGATCATCCCGATAACACCACTTTTAGTTGGTTCTCGCTGAGTACTTCGCATATTAAACTTTGATGATGATCCCCAACTTTGCATAGGTGCAGCTAATCGCAACAATAAAGTGTTACTCATTATCATTATCTTCCGATTTTGCCAATCGCTCATCTAGCGCCTTTTCAACACCACTTAATAAGTCCTCAAGAGTAACTTTTGTAGCTTCAAATGCATCCGCGATAGATAATCTATTTTCTTTGCGAATAAACTCATCTAGCGAAATTACATACGCAGTCTCAGGCTTGTTCACGTAATTTTCATGCACCTTTTTATATTCATTAGCAAGTTTTTGTGTCGCGATATCTGATATAGAACTGCCTTCTCGTTTATAAATTGGGTTTTCAAATGCAGTAACTAAATTAACTGGTTGATCTTGTCTTATAGTAACCAAAACCAACTGCGGCAGTATATCATTGGCAAAAGTATTGATCTTACCAGTTGGCATGGATATAGCAAATGCTCGCAGAAACTCTTTTACAGCTTTTGCAGTAGCTTTTTTGTCCTTGTTCAAATTGTGCAACAACTGGTCAACATAAATTGTCGCATATCGGTAAAGTGTTGAAGAATTATATTCAACCACACCCAAATGTCCAGAACCTGCATCTGAAGTTTCAATATCTTGATCTTTAACATCATCAACAGCGGTGAAAAAATCAAATTCAGTATTTACTTCATCTACAGAAATTGCATGTGCCACTTGACATGCTGCATCACAATTAAGCGTAGGATCATCTGCAACCATACGTCCAAACAATGCAATGTCAAGCGTGTGGTCTTTATTGCTCAGCTTTTTAATCCGTGCCTTCGCTTCTTTTTCAGCTACAACCTTTTTTGGATCTCCTTCAAAATTTGCAGCCTCTTTAGCCAGTGCATCAACTTGCTTAGGGCTAATAAAGAACAATGCTGATGTTTTCGTAGCACCAGTTTTCTTATCAGCTGAAGTCTTAATTCCTAGTGTATGCAACACAGCCTCTGCACGCTTTTTTGCATCATCTTCATTAATGCCTAGTTCAATGAGTTTCTCCTTGATTAGATCAAGCGGAAACACGGTCCTAAAACCTACCTTGTCTTTCCCCAACCTCTCACGAAACTCATCACGAACTGCTTTTTTCCATGCTTGGCTAGAAACTCTTGCCCTTTGAGCACCTCCATATATAGCAGTCTTTGGACGATTATTATCATCGCGGTTTATGCAGCTCGGTGGAACTGTTTGTATTACATGTATATCAACTATTGTCTTCATATCTATTTTCCCTTCCTTTATAAGAATAACCTACAACTAAAACTATTTGCCATTTTCTGCATTTTCCTTTTTCCTGTTTTGCCAATAACTTCTGCCCCAGCATCTAAGAACTTCACCTTTAGTTCGTGGATTTGTACTTTGCAATAAATAAAAGTCTTTTGCAAGTTTAATATAGTTGAACCCGTTATCATTTTCACGCTTTAATAACCGCACAATTGACTTTGCATGATAATAAACTTCTCCAAATTGCTTTGCAGTCATAAGTGATTCAAATTTACGATTTAGGCCATTTGACCCACTTTCTATCTGTTTATCAAGTTTGCATCTTAAATTTCCAGCAACTTGCATAAACTCAGCGCCTTTTTGATGTACAAGTTTATCCTCTGCACCACCTTGTGCATGAATTGCATAAAGTGTAAGCGTGCTAAATACTGCATTCTCAATCTTCTCTTGATCCCATTTGGATAAGCACTCAAATTTATCGTAGTCCAAATAAGTGTAGACATGTTTTTGCGCAGAAAGTGCACTATCTAAGTTCTTGCCAGCAAACCGTCGAAGTTCAGCAAGTATTGCACGAGTCTGGCTCGAATCTTCAAGTTCCTGAAAGTTTTTGAGTTGCCTATTTACAGCTTTTTTGACCAACTTTAAAGCATCATTCTGACTATTGCCTACACTTTGAGAATTGTCAACACCATCAACTTCATTATTTGGACTCAATTGTTCTTTTTCGCTCATCATTTTTTCCCTTTTCATATTTCCAAATACCTTACGCAAACTTGCGCAGAATTTATTTTCCGCAATTGATATGTTCATATCTATAGTCTTCTTGTCCACAATTATTTCACGCTTACGCCAGATGCACGGGGAAGCACTTGCTAAATTAAGCATCTGGTCTGCTAACTTTTGTATAATATCTTCTGCTATTTTATACCACTTAGCTTTATATTCTTCACCAAGTTTATCTTCGCTGAAATCTTGTAACCATCTTCTGAATGGAATATCAAGTTCAAAATATGCCTGTTCTTGGATTTGGCTGCGGATTTTTCCAGTATCTCCACTCATTCCTCTTGAAAGTGCAATGTTTGATGATAGGGTTTTCAGTGTTGACACTGCATTATCAGTTATTTCAAGCACATCTAATACAGCCTTTTTTAACTCTTTTGATAATTCACCAAACAGAGCAGAATTTATGGTTAATGTGTCATGAACTATATCATCTACTTTAGATTCCATTGAACTTGAGAATTGCATACTGCATATCTGGAGTGGAATTATCTGTTTTTGTATAGCTTTTCCTCTGATAAGGCATGCAGTCCAATTAACTGTTTGTGGCACTAGATTTGGTACAACTTTTCGTTCATTGATATTTGTGCTCTCTTGGCTATACACCATAAGAGATGAGAAATCCCTCCATGCTTGTTTACTTGATTGAAACCTGTTTGGAATAAATGGATTTGGTTTTTGCGAACTTTCATGCCATCCAGTCATTATCTCTAGTTTTTGCAAGTTGTCTTTATTAAACACATCGCCATATGATGGTAAAATACCGTTTACGAACCCTATTTTGGCATCGCGAAAAAGCAAACATTTCCTTGATTGCCACGTCAAAAGCTCAACGCTATTTTCTGGTGTACGTTCATTTTTTTTAGGTGTTTTATCATACTCATTCTCCCAATATGGCTTTCCTAAAATCAACTTATTATCCCTGTCTAATAGAACAAAATTTAGCATCAAAGTTTCAAATAAATTACTGCCAAGATTTATCACAGCCCCAATTTTAGCACTCCAGCCTGAGCCACCGCCATTTTGTGTACCATCTATAATCGTTGCTTTCTTGCCAGCGTAATCATATGCTTGAAAAGCAACTAACCACCTAGAAGCAGTCGCATAATTTAGTAATTCTGCGCCGATTCCTGTTTTTTCGGCAAAAAAACGTCTAGAATCACTACTAGGAACATCTTGTATGATCTTTGAAATTAATTTAGCCTTAGCTTCTTTTTTCTTGCCTCCACCAAAATGAACTCCAACTGTTTGCATAAATGGCTTATCCCCAAATAAGAAGAACCTAGTGCGGTATTTTTCAAGGTACTTCATAAACACATCTTGCTCAAATTTGTCATGCTCATAATAAGCTTTCCACAAGTCAAGTGCTTCTTCCTCCGACAGATCCTCAGGAACATCTTCAAGTAATGCCCCATACATTATTGCAAGTAGTAGTCTTAAAATTGCAATATCTACAGTTGGAAGTTCATTTGCAAGACTCCGATATTCATGTGCATGTTTGAACAATTCAAGCAAGGACACCTCATCAATTTCGCCCTGTGTTGTGAGCACCTTAATCCACTTCTCATCAAGGAGATTGAACTCATTGACTGTTTCCCCATCGATCATCTACTTCTTTTCCTCTTTATTCTCCAAAATAATTCCATATTCACGATCATATATTACATCAAACTAACATAAACAACCACACTTTTCATTATATCACACCCCTATGACATTTTGCTTTTTACGACATCCGCATCTGAAGAAGGACACCTACATTATACCATAGTTTGATGTTATTCTTTTGTTTTTTTGTGTTTAAAATAAAAAAATAGCCACATATCTTAATCTAACTGGGCTTTTTGTATGCTTTTCCATATACTTCTCCATATGCTTTACACTATACTTATAACTAATAATTGTTATTTAGTTGAAACGGAGGAAGTTATGGAAATAGATAATAACAAACTAAGTTATAAGAACTTAAGTATTGATATAAAAGCTCATAAAGTACTTGTAAATGATAAATCAATTCATTTTGCAAGAATTGATTATGAAATACTGCTATTTCTTATGCAAAATAAGTAAAAACTTGTATTTAAGGAAGATATACTTATTAACGTATGGGCTTACGGTTACACACTTGAAGATATAAGTTTGAGCGAACATAGGAAACTAGATGTACATATATGCACCATTAGAAAGAAGATTAAAGAGGTTGACAAAGAAGTTAGCGAATATATAGTAACTGAACATTGTTATGGCTATAGACTTGTGGATTAGTAACTAACTTCAAGAAAAGTTTTCATACACATTGCATTTGTGTGCTGTGCTCAAATATACATGTCTAAAATTAGCTTTTGCAGCTGCGAACAAAACATCAATAAATAAAAAACACCAGATGTCCGAACTTGAAAAAGACAAACATCTGGTGTATATTGTATAATATGAACAATCATTATACACATCTCAGTATAGCAGAAAGACGGCTAATTTGCAAGTTGATAGAGCAAAATCATTCAATTCGCAAGATAGCATCACTTCTGGATAGAAATCCGAGCACAATTTCAAGAGAGCTAAAGCGTGGATTAACATGTACAACTCAAGAGCAACTAAGACTTCCAGATATATCACATACATCACTGCACTATGAACCTGTTACTATTAGTAGGGCATTTTATGATCCACTAACTGCGCAAGAACTATATCACAGAAGAACTCAAAACAGCCACAAGAAGTACAAGATGACTGGTGGAATACTAATAACTGTTATTATCATGCTCAAGAATGGATTAAGTCCAGAACTAATAAGTGGTAGACTATATTTTGAAACTGGTTATAAACTACACAATGAAACAATCTACCAGTTTATCTACTCAAAAGAGTATGAACACATGAAACTATACCAGTACTTAACAAAGTGCCACAAGATACGAAGAAATAAGCATAAAAGACAAGGTGGAAGATCTAACATACCATTTAGAGTATCTATTCATGAAAGAGAAGAAGTTGTTAACACTAGACAAGAGTTCGGACATTGGGAGGCAGACAGTGTACTTAGCCCAAGAAAAGGAATAGGTGGTTTGCATACAGAAGTAGAACGTAAAACACGCTATATACTAGTAAGTAAGATAAAAAGTACTACTTCAAGCGAAAATATAAATGTTATGTTAAAGATGTTTAGTAAAGTGCCACTAGTTGCACGTAAATCTATTACATTTGACAACGGATCAGAATTCTACAAACACTATGAGTTAACCAAGCAGTTGAGCATCAAGACGTACTTTGCAGATCCTTATTCTGCGTGGCAAAGGGGTTCAAACGAAAATGCTAACGGTAGAATTAGAAGGTTTTACCCAAAAGGTACAGATTTCAGCAAGATTGAAGATGAAGAGTTGCAAGAGGTTGTTAATTTCTGGAACAATAGACCGATGAAGTGTTTAGGAGGTAGAACACCTTATGAAGCGTGGATGGATGAAGTGGATGCTTTTGATAACAAAAAGGCTACTATACAACTTGCATAGTAGCCCCTTTGTATCGCGAATTGAGTCACAAGAAAAACTGGAGTTGACAGAAACATTTGGTAGCCCCCTTTGCGTCTCAAATTAAGTACTTTATGATCTATACTCTTGCTTTATTTTACCCAGCCACCATGTCCATAACACACATTTGCTTTTCCACTTGCTGATGGATCACCACTAGCAGGAGTTCCATCTTTACAATAACCGCTAGTTGTTGTACCACTATTATTGCTTGTAGAATTGCCGTTACCACTATTCGTGGGTTGCGGTTGCACTGCTGATTGCTGAGGTTCTGTCTCAACTGGTGCAGGAGCAACATATGTTCCAACTTTTACAAGTTTAGTAATTGGTTCTTTCGTGACCTCTTCTTTTACTTTTGTTTTTGATACTTCATGTCCATTTTCACTTTTTACTTCATATGTGATTATCTTTTCACCATCTATTCCTTCGCGCTCAATCTTTTCTTCGCCTTTAGCTAAACTCGGATCATCAACCTTTTCTTCTTTGAATGCAATATGTTCCTTTTCTGTAACAACTCTGGTATCAGTTTTTACATTTTCGGTAGTTGGAGTTTCTGGAGATTTACCACCAGTACCGTTTAGTGCACTAACAAAAAGTGCGGTCCAAAATAATCCAGCAATTACCAATAGAATAATATAGCGTGCGTTTTTAAGCCAACTTGCGTGATACCTGAAAACTCTATATATGCCAAGTGGAAATAACACTATAAGACATATAATTGTCAATACATTTAAGTCAGCTGTTTTGTTTGATTCAGTTTTTGGTTCATCCATGATTTTTCTCCCTTACTACTTTCATTTATCCCCACAAGTTGCTAATGTATTTTTCACCAAGTTGTAATCTGCACTTGATAGTGGTATTTCATATGTACGAGCCACATCACGCCACTTGCGCGAGTATTCACAACGATATGAAAAGTTGGGTGGATAGTAATTTGATGGTCCACTATCACCCTTTTTGCGGTTCTCGCTTGATGAAACTGCTAGGTATACATTGCTTTTCATTCCTTCTAAACTAGCACCATATAATCGCTTTTTGTCTTTGCCCCAGTAATAACCACCATGTGAATTGACGTATTTTAGCGGAATAATGTGGTCAATATCTAGATCATTTGCTGTACCATCTCCTTGATATGGATTACCAGTTAGAACTTGCCCTGTATATGGATCATTCCATGAACCGTTTTTAACTGTACAACCATTTGTGCCAAAAGTTACAGTAATTAGAGATGTTGATGATAATATCCTAGAGCGAATATCGCAACCAGTTCCAACACTCCAGTTCGGTTCATACTCATTGCGTTCATATGGAAGATTTTCTGATTCTTTAATTGTAATACCATTCATTATACTACTAGTTTCTGGTTGCTGTTGCTTTGGAGTTTCTTCTGCATTTTGCGGTGTTTTACTACTAGGAGATTCTTTGGGTGTCACTATTTTTTCACTTTTATCAGTTGATGTATCTTGTGGTTGTTTGTTTTCAGTAGTACTAATTTGATTATCAGATGCAGGTATTTGATTAGCTGAATGATAAATAGTAGAAACGACAAACAGTAACCAAATAGTAGTATAAACTGCTGCAAATGCATGAAACTTCGGCTTCTTCTCTAGGTTTGAATATTTTTTGGATGCAACATAAATACCCACAAAAGGACAAAGCACAAACAACACCATTTGCACAATATTCTCTTCTTTCGTCTTATCGAACCACTTCAACTTTTTCATAAACCCTAAAACTTAACCACATCTTACATCAAACTAACATAAAATATGACTCTCTCTATTATATCACCCCCCCCCCCGCTTTGTCAAGTGATATAAGAAGTTTTATGCAAAAAAAATGCTCCATGTAAGCAACGAGCATCATAACCACGATGTCTACCTCACCCCTACCCAACAAACACTCTCGTTGCTTTCATTCTACCGTCCCATGGTGCTCTTCTATCTGTCCAGTCTATCACTGGCATAGTTGCTTGCCCATTGTTCAAATCAAATTGTAGTTCGTCATAATCATGGTATCCACCCCAGTGTGTCTCATTGAACCAGTACAATGCACCGTCTCCTGTATTAAATATATGTCTCATATTATCTTGTCCTTCCTCTTGATTGTTATTGTTGTAGTACTGAGGTCTAATTCTGTAAGCCCAAGTTGCACTTCTATATGCTCCAATTCTTGATGTCCATGTACCGTTACTGGCAAGCGATGCAGGAGGGTAAGCAGCGTTCTCTTCAAACAACTGCTCACCCCCAATATACAACGCTATATGCCCGTATGCAGTTCCTACATCGTATACTAGAATATCACCTGGAACAAGTTCACCTGTTATCTGGTCTGCATATCCTTGATTAACTAGTGTGTTCCCGAAGTCTATAGCATTACCTCTTGCACCATATGGGTCACTTATACCATCACAGCACTCTGTTAAGAATGCTTTAACAAGGGTTACACACTGACCGTCCAAACTTCGCTCTGGCGGGTTGGTGAATGTAATACCTTGTCTAGCATTTGCCCAAGTGGTTATACCCTGCATTTACTTTACCTTCTCACTCGGCATCACCAGTGGCTCAGCCTGTCTCTCTGGTACAGGTTCTTGTCTATTCATCTTCATGACATCATCAAGTTGGCTTTTACTCCAACCGCTTATAATCTTGTTCTGATTATCCACAGTTCCCTGTATGACCTCATCTTGCTTGTCCTTGTTGTTGACATACAGTGATGTGTAAGATGCCGTGAACGCGCTTATAATGCATATTACGAACGGGTTCTGTGTTAGTTCAGTAATTGGTACAGTTCCTGTTACTGATATAATCAATACTGCAATGGTTGCAAATGTTAAACTCAGCGTGATTATTGACTTTACTTTTAATAGGTTCTTAAGCATTATATGTACTCCTTTTCTGCCTTATTGTATTTTCTTTTCATATGGATTTCCATATTCAAAGTTATTGTGTTTGCCTTTAACATACTATATATACTCCTTTAGTTCGTTTGGTATTGTTGGTTTGTCTTGTTTAATCTTGTCCTCTGGAACGGTTGAATGTATCCATGAGCAAAGATTTGAAA
>JAIRWY010000072.1 GCA_031268675.1 Candidatus Ancillula glyptotermitis
ACCTTGATAGTTTGCGCGAGCAATATAAAGTGGTGTTCCATTTGCTTCTTTACCAACAGGAATTGCTCCATCAGGAATATTTCCTCCACTAGCTTTAACCCAGTCAATCATAGTATTCTTCTTTTCTTACCTTGAATATGATCAAGAGAACTGCAGTTTTACAATTTATAATCCTACTGTATTAAATTATACCACACTTCTTATATGCTTGTTAAGCAGAGTCTGTAAATCTATAACGTTACACACTTGATATAGATTATATGCATTATTGTTGCAAATTACTACAACACTTTTATGTGTATGAATGTATTTAACAATAGTGTTTATTGTATTTCAGGCACGAATTCACCTACGCAGATAACCGTTTATGCGACAACAGCGCCTAACGTTAATGAACAACGCACTAATAATGTTTCACGTGAAACATTTAATAAAGTTTGACTAACCAAAACTTCGTGATTATTTTTTCTTTTCAAGGCTTATAATAACTCTACGATTTTTATTTTCTCCAACTGAATATGAAAATAAACCTGTTTTTCCAACTTCTTGGTGAACAAGCCTTCTTTCAAACGAATTCATGGGCGAAAATTCAAAATCAAGTTCTTTTTCTTTTACTTGTTCGACGATTTCTTTTGTGTAATCAATAAGTTCTTGAATATATTCTTCTTTCCAATTATTTATATCAATACGAACAGAAGCATGATCGTTGATTTGTCTATAAATGAACATTTTTATAATAAGCTGTAAAGCATTTATTGCTTTGCCTTCGTCATTAAGAAATTCTTTTATCCATTCGTTGTCTTTAATATTGATGTTTATAAGTGGCTGTCCACTTGAACTAGTGTTAATTGTAACATCATTTTCAATATCAAAAAAGCCAAATAAATCTTTAATAAAATCAGTTGCAAAATCAACTTGTGCGTTAAAATTATCAGTCTCCATAACTACTCCTATACTTTCTTTTTCTTTTTTTTGTTTGGTTGCTTTCTTTGTGTTTTTAAAACATCAGGTTTATTATATTCTTCAAACTCTTCAGGGTTCAGGTTCAAAATTTCTTGTGATTTTTTCTTTTTTTCACGTTTTTCCTTTGCTATTGCAGCTTCAGAACCAGGCGTAGGAATGAAATAAATTTGCCAAACACCCTGTAACAGTGTCCAAATATTCGTGGTTAACATATAAAGCAAAATTCCTGTAGGTAAGATAAAACACGGTAAAAGAGTCAAAATAGGAAAAACATAAATCATCATCTTTTGTGTTCGATACATTGGATCTTCTTTTGTTGCAATAGGTACATTTTTTTGCGTTACGACCTTTTGTGAAATAAACATAACTAAACTTATTGTAAGCATTAGGAACATGAGAACAGTTTTTTCATTTATTCCGTTGATAGTTTGAAAAGTGTCGGATAAATTAAGGTTAAAAAAGGAAGAGCTTTCTATTTGTTCTGCAACGCTTTTGTCTATCTTTCCAATAGGAGAAGCACCTTCAGAAATGACCTTAATAGAACTCAATGTTTGATATAATGACAAAAAGAAAGGTGCTTGTAATAAAAGTGGCAAGCAAGAACCAAAAGGATTTGCGCCTTCTTTTTTGTAAAGAGCCATTGTTTCTCTACTTAATGCTTCACGAGATGCTTGATCTTTTTTGTTTTTGTACTTTTTTTGAATTGCTCGGATCTGCGGTTGTATAGCCTGCATTTTTCTAGTAGAATGAATCGTTTTAATAAAAACAGGCAAAATACAGACACGAATTAAAACAGTGAGTAAAACAATAGAAAAAATCCACGCCACACCAGGACCACTGTTAAAACCAATAAATACCAAAAAGTTGTGTATATAGTAGAATATATACGACATAAGCACTTCAATAGGTTTAAGAAATCCTAGCATTTAACAACCCTTTGCGGTTTTCCAGGAACCTCATCTATTCCACCATCAGAAAAAGGATTGCACTTTAAGAGTCTTTTTACAATCAAAAATATACCTCTGAAACTGTAAAGCTCTAGAGCCTGCAAAGAATAATTTGAACAAGAAGGATAATATTTGCAACGAGGCGCAAAAAATGGAGAAATAGCATGTTGGTAAAACTTAATGAGAAATTTCATAACAAAAACTCCTTTTCTATTCTACCAAAAACTAAAGTAAGTTCATTTAACAACTCCCAAAAAGTTTTTTCAACAGCTGCCTGCTTAACTCGTATAACAACCGCAAAACAATAAGAACCAGAAGATATTTTTCTAATTATTTCACGAAATTGCCTATACTTCCTGTGTCTCACAACAGAGTTTCCGACAGTTTTTGAAACAATTATGCCATACCTAAAAACAGTGTCCTTTGTGTAGTGTACACTGAAAGAGTTAGAAGTATGCATCTTTCTGCTTTTGAAGACGACACTATAATCTCGCGGTTTTTGTATCCTTTGCATTATGCTGATAACTCTGACCGTCCTTTTTTTCTGCGTGCATTCAAGATGGCACGCCCAGAACGCGTACTCATTCGTAGTCTAAAACCATGTGTTTTAGCTCTTTTCCTATTATTTGGTTGAAAAGTCCTTTTCATAAAATCTCTCCTAAAATTCTTATAACTAATGAACATTATATCACAAGTTTATAAAAAAAACAAAATTTTTAATCAAAAACAAAAAAAGAATCTTTATTTGAAAATTTCCGACTTTATTACTTTGCTTTACTACTTTACAAAGATCTAAAATCAACGTAGTGTACAAATTCCCGCACAGACTATATCTACGTACATTTTATCATACCTGTCTTTTTTGTGCCTGCTAAAAGTTGCTTATCATGTTGGTAATCTTTTAGAAAAACATCCAGTTCCTCACAAATTTCCTGTTTAGTACATCTACTAGTCCACTTGAATAAACCTTATATTCACTTGTTGGTGTTCTAGTCCCGCACATTTCTTTGCCTTTCTGTTTGTCGGAAAGTGTGCGGAAATTTGTACGCAGCGCCTAAATACTTGACAAGCGGGGGGGGGGGGGTGCTATAATAGAAGAAATTCATTTATATTATATTAAGGAGATGATAAGTCTATGACATTTGAGAGCAAGTTATTTACACGCCTTGTTAGTGCAGGTTCTGTGTTAGCTGTGGCGATGTTAGGGGTGTTTTTTGCGACACCTATTGAAAAAGCAAGAGCGGATGGGAGCCCTGGATTAGAGACAGAATTTCCACATTTTATGTACAGTTATCCACAATACGAAGGGTTTGTTGAAGCAAATAATGGCATTCATAATACTGAAAATTCTTGGGATACATATATTCTTCATATTAAGGATAACAATAAGGCAATTTGTGCTGGAGGCGAACAAAAATTTAGTGCAAGCGATTTACTATTTTCTGTTGCAATTAAAGATCATAACACAGGAGAAGAGGTTGTTAAATTAACGAGTTCTGATAAAACAAATGTCGATTCTAGTTCTCCTTATTACAAAAAAAGTTATATGACATTAACAAATGACGAACTAAAAGGAAAGGGAAGTTATGGTACGGATAGTAGAGTTGCAAATGATGCAGGATTGACTATATTTTGCCAAGGAGGAACATCTGGTAGTGCTTCACAAGCTGAACTTCGCTTGAACAATATACCAGCGAAATATTTTGAAATAGACAAAGCTTATGACTTGGAGTTCTTAAAAAAGGCGGATGCCACTGAGGATTTTCAAGTAGTAGGTGAGATTAAAGATGTTAGCGCTATTGCCACTGGTTACAAGAATTTTAGTACTATGCAACCAACTAATTTAACTCCTATACTAAATGGTGATGTTGTTCAAATGTTTGCGAATAATTCTATTTACTATGCACTTCCATTTCTAACAGATTTTTCGAACTTAACTGCATATAACCCAAGTAGTTTTAAATCTCTTAACCCTAGTGTTGCCGAACTTCATGTGGGTGATGTGAGTAATGGTGAAGTTGGAATTGTTTCTCACCACCCAGGAACTGCAATTATAACTAACGGAAAAGGAAAAACAGATCCTGATTATAAACAGTTCACGGTTGTTGTAAAGAAACAGTATGTTGTTCCAACTGCTGAAACTGTAGAGCGCTTGAAAAAAGTTGTTAGTTTAACTAATCCGAAACCATTTTCTCAAGATGCTCAGTTCTATCAAGCTATTAAATTTTTATTTGAGCAAGGCATTACAACTGGAGCAGAAGACAAAGATGGCAATATTCATTACTATGGAGATAATAGTTTAACGCGCGGTCAGTTTGCCACATTCTTGTATAGGTTTAGTGGTTTTCCTGAATTTACTCCAACTGATGAAGATAATTTTAGTGATACTTCTAATCATCAATTCGCCAAAGAAATAGCATGGCTAAAAGTCAATAAGATTTCAACTGGAGATAATGGCGCATTCCACCCAGATCTTCCTATTAAACGTGGTGAAATGGCGAAGTTCATCGCACTAACGTTTGCAGATGGTGATGAGATTGAAGCAGCAAAAAGCTTTACTACTTTTTGTGACCTAGATGAAAATAATGAATTCACAAAGTATATTAAACTACTCGGAGCAAAAGCAATTTCAACTGGAGACAAGAGTGGATATGAAGGCTCTCCTCTTGCTCGATATTACCCAGATGCTGAAATTAGCAGAGGTCAAGTAGCCCAATTCTTGAAAAATACTTTTGACAAGTTACTTGTTGTGTCATAAATAGCAGTACATCAAAAGTTTGGCAAAGTGCAGAAAATATCACGTTTTCTGCACTTTTCGCTTTTAATACAGATGCGGATCGAGATTTACCATCATCTTCAAAAATGTGCTATAATGGGAACATGGCAGAATTTATATATACGATGCATCAGGCGCGCAAGAAGGTTGGCACAAAACTTATTCTTGATGATGTTTCGCTGAACTTTTTGCCTGGTGCTAAGATTGGTGTAGTTGGACCAAACGGTGCAGGAAAGTCAACCTTGCTCAAGATTATGGCTGGCATTGAAACTGTTTCTGCAGGAGATGCACGCCTTAGTCCTGGATACTCCGTTGGAATTTTGCTACAAGAACCACCTCTTGACGAGACTAAAACCGTCTACGAAAATGTGCAAGAGGGCAAAAAGGAGTTGTTTGAAAAACTCAAGCAGTATAATGAAATTGCCACTGAAATGGCTTCTCCAGATGCAGATTTTGATGCCTTGATGAATCAGATGGGTAAACTTCAAGAGGAATTAGATGTTGCAAATGCTTGGGATTTAGATAGTCAACTAGAGCAAGCAATGGAAGCACTTGGTTGTCCCCCAAAGGACGAATCAGTTGCAAAGTTGTCTGGAGGAGAGAGACGGCGGATTGCTTTGTGCAAGTTGCTGCTTGAAGCACCTGATCTTTTGCTACTAGATGAACCAACCAACCATCTTGATGCACAGAGTGTGCTTTGGTTGGAAAAACATCTATCTGCGTATCCAGGTGCAGTAATTGCGGTTACTCACGACCGTTACTTTTTGGATCATGTTGCAACTTGGATTTGCGAGGTAGATCGCGGGCATTTGTATCCATATGAGGGTAATTATACCACTTACCTTGAAACAAAACATCAGCGGTTAGAAGTACAAGGCAAAAAAGATGCGAAGATGGCAAAAAGGCTTGCAGAAGAACTGCAATGGGTGCGTATGAACCCCAAGGGAAGACAGCAGAAGAGTAAAGCCAGGCTTGCGGCGTATGAAGAAATGGCTAGAGAAGCGGAAAAAACGAGGAAGTTGGATTTTGAGGAGATTCAGATTCCTCCAGGACCACGACTTGGTGATGTTGTAATTGAAGCTGAAGGTATAAAGAAGGCATTTGGAGATAGAGTACTTATTGAAGGCGTAAGTTTTTCACTACCACCGAACGGAATTGTGGGTGTTATTGGTCCAAATGGGGTTGGAAAAACAACGCTTTTTAAGACAATTGTTGGACTTGAAGAGTTGACTGGTGGAAAGTTGAAAATTGGGGAAACCGTCAAGATTTCATATGTTGATCAAAACAGGCAAGGTCTAGATCCAAATAAGAATCTCTGGGAAACGGTTTCGGATGGTCAAGATGTTATAATAGTTGGAAATGTTGAAATTCCAAGTCGTGCATATGTTGCATCATTTGGATTTAAAGGACCTGATCAACAGAAGCTCGCTGGTGTGCTTTCAGGAGGAGAAAGAAACCGCTTGAACCTCGCGTTGACACTGAAACAAGGTGGAAATTTGCTTCTACTAGATGAACCAACTAATGATCTTGATGTTGAAACTCTCAGTAGTTTAGAAAATGCACTTGAAAAGTTCCCTGGTTGTGCAGTTGTTGTTAGCCACGACCGTTGGTTTTTAGACAGGGTTGCAACACATATTCTTGCATATGAAGGTGATGATGAAAATCCTAGCAGATGGTATTGGTTTGAGGGAAATTTTGCGGATTATGAAGAGAATAAAATTGCCAGATTAGGAGATAGCGCTGGTCGTTATGGTTCAAGTAGTCATAAAAAGTTGACTCGATAAAGCATGGTAAAGTATTTTTATAATCTGGATTTATTATTTACGAAGTAGTGTCTTGCTTGTAGAAGTCAAAAAGTCAAGCAGAGTTACACCCGCATTCAAGGGGCAACACTCAGCTTTACACGTTCGCTCCAATTTTTAACAACAACAAAGCGTTCACTACATTTTATCCTACTACTACTACAATAAGTTCATTTCTACACTAAGTTAAACCGTGCTTTAAGCGTGGACTTATAGAAAACTAAAAAGCATAAAGTTTACTTGACATTAACTTGACAAGGTAAAAGAAGTGTGGTATAATAGTTAATATAGCTTGTAGTAAAACATAAGTTATAGTAAGTTAAGTTATGGAAATTGAAAGG
>JAIRWY010000056.1 GCA_031268675.1 Candidatus Ancillula glyptotermitis
AATTATTGAAACTAGCAGTGATATAGTAGCACCTCCAAATATTGCAGACGCAGGAAATGCAACACTAGTAATTAACGAATTTGGTCCAAGTATAAACTGAGGAATTAGGGTGGTTATAATGCAGGTTGCTGCAATAGTCAAAATAATAGCAAAAATCACCAACATAACACAAGAACCCAGTGCAAGTGCAAATATAAACATACGAGATGCACCAACACTACGACGCAATGCGAACTCTTTTTGTTTATTTCTAGTGGCGATCAGACCAGCATTTAAAATTGAGAAACCAGAAATAATAAACACTAGAATTGACAACCAGTAAAATGCTGTAATTGTACCAGATAATCCATCAAATGTTTCATCTATCTGGTCAACTCGCTGCAATTGCATTTCAGATTCTTGAACACCAATATCATGAAGTGCATTTCTTCCTAATTCAACTAGACTTGAAGCATTCGCATTATCGCCATGAATACTTAGTTGATAAGGTGCACCACTAGGTAGAGTTCCAGAGTTAAGAATTTCAAGCGTCCGAATAGGAATATATAATCTTGGTGCAGATTCTCCATCTTTCGCAACTCCTAAGACAGTAAGATTGAGTGGAGAATACATGTCATTTATTCTAACATCTATTTTTTTACTAGTTTGTCCATAAACCTTAGCAGCTGCATCATTTACAACAATTGAATTCAATGGATTATTACTAGTCTCGTCAAACCATTGACCAGAAATGAGCGGAAGTCTTCGAACTTTGTCTATATTGCCTGCATAAATCATTGTGGATACAGGTTCACTACTATTAACGTTTTCTTTAACTACTGATGCAGTCGTTTCAGCTGCAAAATAATACTGAGCACCTCTAGCAATAATATCTTTATCTAGAACTTCATGAATTTCCCTATAACCAATCGCTGCAATAATATCACCAGAAACACCAGACTGAACTGTTGTTTTGAAGCCATTTTTCTGCTCAGATTTTGCTACGGTATCTTGATATACTAAATTAGAGACCAACGTAACAATTACAATTACAATCATGCCGAGAAATAGTCCTATAAAATTGATAATACTCTGCACCTTGTGATTTTTTAAATCAGTTATCATTTCACCAATTGGAATCATCTGTTCCCCTTGTGTCATCTATATTCGCCAACCGACCATCTTGTAGCACTAGAATTTTATCCATCATCTGCGCAATCTTCAAGTCGTGAGTTACCAGAATTACTGCAATGCCGTTATTTTTTGCCAGTGCGAGCAACAACTCAATAGTTTTTAATGCTGTTTTTTCGTCAAGTGCAGAGGTTGGTTCGTCAGCAAGTAATAATTTTGGGCTGTTAATTAACGCTCTAGCAATTGCCACTCTTTGACGTTCTCCAACAGATAGCTGTATTGGATAATCATATGCGCGCTCATTTAGACCAACTTTTTCTAGTAACTGCATTGCACTAGAGTTATTTTTAGCAGCAGAATTTTTTCTACTTTGTCGCATATCTTGATTCTTAGGAAGTGAAATATTTTCCGATGCATTAAGATTTGGAAGAAGTGAATGGTTCTGGAAGACAAATCCGATCCTGTCTCTGCGGAGCAATGTTCTTCTAAAATCAGTAGTTTTAGATATATCTTCACTGCAAATAGTTAGTTCTCCGTCATCAAAAGGAGATAGCGTGCCTAGTATAGATAATAGAGTGCTTTTACCAGATCCAGAAGCACCAATAATTCCAACAGAATCACTGGGGTTCACCTCAAGATTTACATCAGTTAAAATTGCCTGAGAGTTTGAATAACCATTCTTCTTGTGAATAATAGTTTTGCGTAGATGCTTGGCAACTAGTATTGGAATCATCCCTGACCGATCTTAGGGGGCACTGCTGAAACCACATCTCCTTCATTTAGTCCTCCAGTAATTTCAATAAGAGTTCCATTACTTATACCTAATTTAACTTCTCTTTTTTCTTGTTTTTTGTCTACTACTGCAAAAACTTCACCACTTTGAAATGAACCACTAACCGCAGAACATGGCAAAAGCAAGACATTCTTTTTTTCCATACTTTTTACTGCCATTATCCCTGCGAGACCATCATATGCAACAATATCTTTAGGAATTAGGCACGAAATTGTGGACTTTTTTGTATCTGAATCACTTCCCGAAGATGCTATTTGAACTGGCTCGCAATCAAAAGGTCCTGGTCCATTTATTATTAGTGCGCGAATAGTTATATTACTATCAAGTATACGATATGCTGCTTCTGGTGGTAAGGTGGCAGTTTGTGCAAATCCTTGATATGCGCCTTTAATAACTGGTAGACCCTTCGGAACAGTCGAACCATTTATTACTGGTAGTTCATCAACTACAAAATCATATTGAGCTAAATATGCATTGCCGTTTATATGAAATAACGGTGTACCTTTTTTGACTTCCTTACTGGGCACGATCTCGTTTCCATTAAGTGATACAACTCCAGAAGATGGAGCAGTAATCAGGACTTTCGGCGAAGCACTTATACTAGAATTTAGTGAAACCACTTGTGTAATATCGCCCCTAGTTACGGTTTCTGTAGCTAAGTTTTCCAAGCTATTATTTGCCCCATTATTTGCACTATCATCAAAATTTTCAGTGGAGCATCCGGCTAAAGATATTACTACAAATAATGACATCAACAATTTTACTGAGCATTTGAGTATTCTTGGCATTATTTACCACTAATTCGCATCGGATGAGTCGCAGTTTAAGCTAATATCTCGCTGTAATCCAGTAAGATCACCTAATTTCGCATCATTGATTTCTTTATCAGCTATTTTTCGAGTATTTTCATCATAAAAAGTTGTATATTCGGGCAAAGTTTTCCAAAAATCAATACTAGAAAGTGCTTTTTGCTTTAATGTTTCATCTGTTGATTTGAGGTATACTTTTGCCCAACTACAAAAATAAACATGATCTGCTTCCTCTGTTCCGTTACCAATTCCATAATAAATACCTTTACCGTCATCGAATTTTTCTGGTATCTTCTTACTTGCATCAGGCCAACTAAAACCAGCTGGAAGTTCTAAAGATTCAGCTTCTTTTTTGTATTCTTCCCGGCTTTTTTCAGGTGTTAGTCCGACTTGTCCACCTTCGGAAATAATTTGACCATCTTGCTTGCTGTTGGTAGAACACCCAGCAAAAGACACCATTATTATTAACAGCAATAATGGTGTCCCTACTAAGCATTTTGTTTTATTCAGAGTATTTCTGATCATTTAGTACACCTCAGTACCTTCAAAATCATAGTTAGCTCCATGACCAGAAGTAGTAAGTTGAAATGCATTCTTAAACACAGTTCCATTAATAACATTATCTGCAACATGAACTAAACTATTGTCAGCACTTGGTTTGACTATCTTTCCTACTCTACCTTGTCTAAACATAATAAATAACCTTTCGTTTACTGTCGTCATTAAGAATGTTCTCTGCACTCACAGTAAACAGTATAGCATATTTTTAGGTGTTTTTCAAGTATATTCAAGAAATTTTTTATAACCTAGTTTGTGTAAGTAATTTTACTACATTTAGTAAGCATGAAAAATGGAATATCACAGAAATGCTCTATTCTTCTACCTCAAAAGCTTGATGAATTTTTTACAAAAGATGCCAAATCCACTCCAAAAGAGGAATTACAATAAAGTAACAAAGAGGAATTGCTATAGTCCAAAGGATAGCGGATTTAATTGCTCCATATGCCAAACCCCTCCTAAAGTCTTTATTTGTTTTCATCATCTTTACTGCCACTCTTAGTTTTACTGGTCTTTCTCTGTACCTGTTTTGTTTTTCTGTTCTGTTTTCCATATCAATTAACTCCTTCGTTTTGTATTAAATCTACTTTTTGTGGTTGTCCTAAAACTACCTAAGCCAACCAACTCCTAATGATTTTCTGTTTAATTCATCAACTTTAGTTATAGTCGAAATTACAGTAGAAGCCGTATCAGAAATAGTATCTGCATGTGCTTTTGGTCCACTAAAAACAAACATATACACAACAAGAAAAACCAGAAGGGTAATAAAACTCCCAAATCTATAGCCTTTATAGACATCATTATTCGTTCTTGTTTCAGCCTCTATCACTTTAATATTCGTTATTGCTGTTGCAAATGTTCGTCTATTGCTCCTATTGACTTGTTTCTCCATAGTTATCAACTCCTTATGTTTTACTAAATGGTAAAGATTCATTTCTAAATCTCATAAAACTACTTACTTTTCGCCTTACAAGCATATTATAGCACGCTAAAGTAACACGAAAGTAACAAAACGCTCTCTGTAATTAACGTTATCCTAACATTTTAACCATTTGTGCTATCTGCTTGCTGTTTATGTGTGGTATAATGTACATTGTGGAGGATGCTAAATATAAAGTGGTGGTGGTAGATGACGACAAAGACATTGCTGACTATTTTGTATATATACTTAATGAGGCTGGCTTTACTGCTGAGGTATTTTATAACTCTGAAGAATTTTTGAAAAAGTACAATTTTAGTGCATGTTTTAGAAATGGGATTGATGTTGTGCTGTTGGATTTGATGCTAGGAAAAACTAGCGGTCAGAATGTGCTAAAAAGTATTCGTAGTCATGATGCTGAACCCGCAATTCAAGTGGTAATTGTTTCTTCTAGAAATGAGGAAATCACTAAAGCAACTCTGTTTGAAGCAGGTGCAGATGACTATGTAGAAAAATCAATTGGTCGAATTGAATTGATGGCACGAATTAATGCACGCATCAACAATAGATATAGGGCAGTTACCAGTAGTGAAACTATAGCAGAACATGGATTGCAGCTTAAGAATAACCAAGCATATTTGGATGGACAGGACTTAGAATTGACTGCACTTAGCATGAAGTTGCTGAAGTATTTTATTAAAAACTCAAATGTTTACTTATCCCGTATTGAAATTGAGAATGCTGTATATGGTTATGCTGAACATGCTGATTCAAAAGCACTTGATGTTTCTATTTCGCGCTTGAAGAAAAAACTGACACTAGTTAACTCTATGTATAAAAACTGCATTACAGCAAAGCGTGGTATCGGTTGGATTTTTCAGGGACCAGTCAGTGAATAAGTATATTAAAAGGTATTTGAGAGCAGTTACTGGTATTACTGTTATTTTTTATACGATATTAATTACGCTATTTATGATATTTATCCTTCCTTCAGCTTTTCAGAATGCAAATCAACATATTAGAGTAACAATATTAAGTGGAAATGGTGACTATATATTTAATAATTGGATAGATGACGATCAACGCCAAGAACTAAGCAATTTGCCTGAAATATCTAATGCTCTGAAAAATAATATAGGTTTTGATACACGCATTTCAAAAACTGAAAAAGTTAAAATGATTTACATTGCTCTGAAAATTGACGAAAATCATGTTCTGCGTTTTTCTAGTACAATTACCGAGCTAAATAAGTTTCTAAAAGAGATAATTACCAGCATATTAGTTGGAATAATCATCTTTCTTGTTTTAACGAAATTGATGTCAAAATATCTAGCAAAGCAATTTTGCACGCCTTTTTATACACTAGAATTAGACGAGAATGATCAGTTAAATTCCTATGCCGTATTAAAGAAGTACCCTGAATTTCGCAGTTTTTTTGAACGCATAGTTAGTCAACTCAAACAACGCCATCAGTTTGTCTCAAATGTGTCTCATGAGGTTCAGGCTCCACTTGCGGCAATTTCTGGGCAAGCAGATATGCTGCGAGATATGCTTTCTGATACTAACCCAGAAGTGACTAAAATTGCAGAGCGAATTCAAGTAAGAGCAGAAGAACTAGCAAAAACTACCAGTTCTTTACTTATGCTTTCAAAGGTGAGCAAGAAAAACTACATATTGCATTATGATAAATTTGATATTAGACTATTAGTTCAAAGTGCTATTGAATTATGTCCAGAAAACAGCAATAAAATACTGACAACTTACACGTCAGAAAGCGGAAATTATGTTGTTGAAGTAGATAAGGAATTGCTTAATATAGTACTTGGTTGTCTAATAAACAATGCGATTAAATATTGTAGTGCATATATCAAAATTGGAGTTAACATAACTAATGAAAATATCACTTTTTCGGTTAATAACGATGGTGAAATTATATCTGCAGATGATTTACCATGTATTTTTGACAGGTTTTATAGAGTGAATAAAAGTCAGAAACTAGATACTCAAGGATATGGAGTTGGACTAGCACTTGTTAAAGAGATTGCTAAATGTTTAGATGGCAAAGTTGATGTAGTTTCAGATGCAGTAACTGGTACAACCTTTTCGCTTTGTTTTCCAAGGACTAGAAAAACCTAGTTCCTTTACCTCTAATTGCGCTTTTAGTTGAAAAGACAAAAGGCATGTGGTATAATGAAGGTATGGATGATGATTTAGCAAGCAAATGGGAAAATTCTTACTCTGATGATGCAAGAGTTTTGACTAGAAGCGAGATACGCACTCTGTTTGCTGTCGTTGCTGAACATCCAGAAGTAGTTTCACTAGCTGGTGGAATGCCTAGTCTTGACCAAATGCCTTTTGCTGAAATTTCCAAGGTGCTCGCGGATGTTGTTGCTAAAAGAGGTGCAGAACTTTGGCAATATGGAACAGCTCAAGGTGACGAGCGACTGCGAGAACTAGTTCTGGATATATGCAAGTTAGAAGGTGTGCAGGCTAACAAGGACAATGTTGTACTAACATCTGGTTCACAACAAGCACTTGATTATATCACTCGCCTGTTCATTAACCCTGATGATGTTGTTCTTTGCGAGGAGCCTATCTATGTGGGTGCAAAGGGTATCTTCGCGAGTTACCGTGCAGATATTATTAGCATTAAGATGGATGGTGGAGGTCTAATTCCTGAACTTCTTGAAAAAACCATTATTGAACAAGAAAAACAGAACAAGAAAATCAAGTTCCTTTATACAGTTCCCAATTTCCATAATCCAGCAAGCGTTACTCTTCTAGTTGAGAGAAGACCAAAAGTTCTTGAAATTTGCAAGAAACATGGTATTTTAATTATTGAGGACAACCCATACGGTCTTTTAAGTTTTGAGGGAGAACTTTATCCATCAATTTACTCATTTGACTATTCCGAAGATAGCGAGTTTAGTAATGCGGCTGAAAATGTAATTTATTTAGGTTCATTTTCCAAAATTATTGCACCTGGTTTTCGCGTGGGCTATGCGATTGCACCCAGTGCTATATGTGAGAAACTTGTATTATGTGCAGAAGCAGCAACTTTATGTTCATCCACCAACTCGCAGATGACACTAGTAGCATATTTGGAAAACTTTGACTGGATGAAACGCATCAACCTTTTCCGCAAGAGTTATAAGGAGCGCTCATATGCCATGATTACTGCACTTGAAAAATATCTACCAGAATGTACATTTGAAGTGCCTCATGGAGGGTTTTATATCTGGTTGAAGTTACCAGAAGGAGTTCGCTCAGATAAACTACTACCCTATGCGTTTGATGCTGGAGTTGTATACGTTCCTGGAACTGGATTTTATGCAGACAATCGAGGTGCAGAATATATCAGAATTTCATTTTGCTATCCTAATAGTGAAGAGATCACAGCTGGAATTAAACACCTGAAAAGTGCAATTGATAACTACAAAAAACAAGAAGCTCTTAAATAGGTAGTCTAACAACATGTACCTGATTCAAACTAAAAAGCATTCCATATTCAACCGATGCACATTCAAATATCTACAAAATGTTTTGCTTCAACTTGGATATAAACCAGAATAAAACTGAAAATGCAACAATTGCAAAAGATGGGGGTATATCAAGAACTGCGCTAGAAACAATTCCGCAGATAACGCACACACTGGAAATTAAAATTGACAAGATAATCACGAATATTGGGCGTGCAGTGAAGTTAATTGCTACACTTGTGGGTGTAATCAGTAGTGCAAAAAGCAATAGTGTACCAACAACTTGGATTGACATAGTTGTTGCAAATGATAACAGTAGAATGAATACTATGTTGAGAAGTTTTACATGCACACCTTTTGCCTGAGCAACAACTGGTGTAATAGACGCAAAAAGTAGTGGTCGCCCAATAAATAGCATAGTAACCACCACCAAGATCGTGACCGCTAAAAAGACCAAAATACTAGTCTTATCAATTGCCAAAATGTTGCCAAAAAGAACAGACTGCATAGTTTTACTTGCTTTAGAGGAAAGTGAGGCGAAATAAAGCCCCAAAGCCGTTGAAAATGCAAGAATTGAGCCAGTTGCAACTTCACGCGCTGAAACTTTCTTACCAAGTAATCCAATTACCAGAGCACCTAATGTGCAGAATGACGCAAGCCCAAGAGCTGGAGAAAGCCCAAGCAAAACTGCACCAGTTGCACCTGGAATTCCTATATGCGAAATAGCGTGAGATGAAAATGTATAACTACGGATAATTACGAAATAGCCCAAAACACCCGCAGTAATACTTGTAAGAAGACCTGCCAAAACAGCATGAACCATAAACTCGTACGAAAATAACTCCACTAGACTATAAGTCATGATCACCAACCCGTAGAGTTTTCAAATGTTCCAATAAGTCCCCAAAGTCTTTATGATCGCCATCATCCAACTTCTGATAATGCGCATGCCCATCGACAAGATAGATTACGCTTGAAAGTACTGGTAATAGAAGTCCCAAATCATGTGCAACTACTAGTGTTGTCATGCCATTTTTCGCATTCAGCTCTTTAATCAACTGAACAATTTCTCGCGCAGATTTAATATCAAGTGCAGATAATGGTTCATCAAGAATCAATATCTGAACCTCCTGAACAAGCGCCGTAGCAATCATAATGCGTTGTTTTTGACCACCAGAAAGCTCACCGAATCGCTTAGTAGCAAAATCACTTGCACCAACTTTTTCAAGTGCTAAATTAACAAGCTCTTTAGTGTTGGACATACCAAGACCGACCTTTTCACCATTCGCACCCATCTGCACAATATCGCGAGCGCGTATGACCATAGGAGTACGAATTTGATAGTTCTGCGGAACATAACCAAGCTGTAAATTTTCTTGAACTTCCACTTTCCCACTAGAGGGATACAACAAGCCCAAAATTAACTCTATTAGAGTTGTTTTACCAGAACCATTAGACCCTATTATTGCTGTTACTTCACCCTGTTGGATATCAAAACTGCCTTCAGACCAAATAACTCCACTTCCGCGATCAATCGCAACATCTTGAAATGAAATACACGCAGACAAAGTTACTCCCGGTTTTTGCGGTAGAATTCAATTAGTGCGCGAGTTGAAGAATCTTGTGCATTTAATGCATCATCATCAATTGAAAGTGCAGGAAAAATCTCAAGTGCAAGTACTTTTCCAAGTTGAACTCCCCACTGATCAAATGAATTCAGCCCCCAAACAATGCCTTGAACAAATGTAATCTGCTCATAAAGGGCGATAAGTGAACCAACAACTGCAGGCGTTAAACTGTTGAAGATAATTGAGGTTGTTGGACGATTACCGTCAAAAACCTTGGCATTAACCAAATTCTGTGGTGTTCCCTCTGCAGCAACCTCTTCTTTAGTCTTGCCAAATGCAAGTGCCTTAGTTTGTGCAAGGAAATTCGCTAAAAACAGTTCATGTACATCTTTTTCGCCACTACCATCATCATCTTTTAATGCATATGTTGGATTAACAGCCGCAATGAAATCAGCAGGAATTAACCGCGTTCCTTGGTGAATAAGTTGATAAAATGCATGTTGTCCGTTAGTTCCAGGCTCGCCCCAAAAAATCTCACCAGTTTGAATATCTGTACTTGAGCCATCTGCACGAACAGTTTTACCGTTTGATTCCATAGTAAGTTGTTGTAAAAATGCTGGAAACCTGTGTAAATACTGCGCATATGGCAAAATTGCATGTGAATGCGCGTTGTAGAAGTTTACATACCAGATGTTAAGCATTGCCAAAGTTACAACTGGATTCGCATTAAACGGACTCGTTCTAAAAGATTTATCAATTACGTGGAAACCACTCAGGAACTCGCGAAATACTTCCTCACCGTAAATAATTGCCAAATTTGCACCAATTGCAGACTCAACAGAATACCTACCGCCAACCCAGTTCCAAAATCCAAATGTATTATCTGGAGAAATACCGAATTTCTTAACTTCATTAAGAGCAGTTGAAATAGCGACAAAATGCTTACTAATGGTATCTTTTTCATCAACATCTAAATTGCGCAAATTATCCAAAAGCCACTTTTTTGCAAGACGTGCATTTGTCAAGGTCTCAAGAGTTGTAAAAGTCTTCGAGCATACAATAAATAAAGTGGTTGCAGGATCCAAGTCTTTAAGTTTCTCGCTAATATCAGTTGGATCTATATTTGAAACGAACCGCGCAGTTATATCAGAATTTGCATAACCACGAAGTGCTTCATACACCATAACAGAGCCTAAATCAGAACCACCAATTCCAATATTAACAATTGTTTTAATCTTTTTACCAGTAACTCCAAGTTTTTCGCCAGAACGGATCGCATTTGACAGTGCAAAAACTCTATTTAAAACACCCCAAGCATCCCCAATAACATCTTGCCCATCAACAATGAGCGTTCCTTTTTCACTTTCAGGATAACGCAATGCTGTATGCAATACTGGGCGATCTTCCGTGTTGTTGATATGCTTACCAGTAAATTGATCTTCAATTGCTTGTTTTAGATTCACTTCTTCTGCAAGTTTTTCAAATAATTTAAGCGTTGAGTCCTTAATCAGGTTTTTTGAGATGTCAATATGTAAATCACCAACATCAAATGTCATATTCTTTGCACGATCTGGATCTTGCTCAAATGCAGTTCTTAAATCAAAGTTCTCCATCTTATCATACTCTTTTTGCAGAGCTTTCCACGCCTTAGTTTTAGAAATGCCTGCAATTGCATCTTTTAGATTGCCAACAACTTTACTCATAACTCTCCTTTTATGTATATAAACCTTTTAGCATTATACCACAACTTTGCAGTGAGAAATTAAGATTTTTTATGATAAATTATGATATACTGGTATTATGATAACGAAAGAGGTTACGAATGAAAAGATTTAAGACAGTCTCGTTAGTTGCACTTGTTGGTGTTTTAGGAGTGGCTATTGTTGGTGCTTCTTTTCTCATGTTTGGCAAGTTATTCAAGAACAAACTTGTAGATGACACTGTTGGAGCTTCATCTACTAGTTCGATTACACGCGAACAGCAAGTTGAAAATCTTCTAAAAACATCGGATATACAAGCTGCTCAATATGACTACGACAAAGCAACTTCCTCGATTAAAGCATTTGATGGATATGATAAAGAAACTAGTTTAACAGATGCACTTGCTAAATATGCACAAGGGAAATCTAAACTAGTTAAATATGCAGATATGAGTAATATTACGCACATATTCTTCCACTCGTTGATAGTTGACCCTCAAGTTGCATTTGCAAAGGACACTAATGGTGGATACAACCAGTATATGGCAACGGTCTCAGAGTTTAAGAAAATACTTGATGAGTTATATAAACGCAACTTCGTTCTTGTGAGCATGCATGATATTGGACATTTGGATGCTAATGGGAATATGGTTGAAGGCACAATTATGCTACCAGAAGGCAAAAAACCAATGGTAATTTCTCAGGATGATGTAAATTACTACTACTATATGCAAGGTGCTGGATTTGCCGATAAGTTGATGGTCGGAGATGATGGTCGTCCAACAACTCAGTATACAACCGCAAGCGGAGAAAAAAAGCAAGGTGAATATGACCTTGTACCGATTTTGGACAACTTTATTGACAAACATCCAGATTTTTCATATCATGGTAGAAAAGCAATACTATGCATAACTGGTTATAATGGAGTTCTTGGATACAGAACTCAAGAAACATCAACAACAAGGCAAGCAGAAACCGTTGATGCTAAGAAAACTGCAGATGCATTAAAGGCAGATGGTTATGAATTTGCAAGCCACAGTTTTGGTCATATCGGTTTCAAGGTGTCCAGTGTGCAGTCAATTTTAGATGATGATGCTGCATGGGATGACCAAGTGAAACCAATTCTAGGACCAACTGACTTGTTCGTGTACCCATTTGGACAAGATTTGGCTGGACTAGAAGAATATTCTGGTGAAAAGTTTAATGACTTGTATAAACGAGGATTTAGATATTTCGCGAATGTTGATGGTTCTGAACCATCTTGGATCCAAGTTCACACAAAATACCTGCGCCAGGCAAGAAGAAATATTGATGGATATAGAATGTTCTACAATCCTGAACTACTAAAGGACCTGTTCAATGTTCAAGATGTCTGGGAAAAAGCACGCCCAACTCCTGTGAAACCAATCTAAGTCTTGATTCTGCACTTGAAAAAACAAATGTTGTTTAGTTGTTGTTTCGTGCACGAGTTGATGTTTTAAGAGGTCTGGTGGATTTCTGGACAAGTTTGTTGATAATACGAGGTTGTTCAGAGGTTCCGTCCTCAATAGCTTGTACGCATTCCTTAGTAACAATAACACCCTCAACATCCGACATTGATGGAACTTCAAACATTATAGGTTCTAGTATTTTTTCCAGAATTGAACGTAATCCGCGAGCACCGATACCACGTTTTTTTGCAAGCTTTGCAATAGCTACTACTGCATCATCATCAAACTGCAAATAAACATTATCATATTCAAATAGCTTCTTATATTGCTTAATCAACGAATTTTTTGGCTCAACTAGAATTAAACGCAATTGCTCCTCATCTAAATCTGAAACATGCGTAATTACTGGTAAACGCCCAATAAACTCTGGAATCATACCGAACTTCTGCAAATCTGTAGTACTGACATTTTTTAGAACATCACCTTGAACACTAGATTTTGTCTGAAGTGGAGCGCCAAAACCAACACCTGTTTTAGTAGTTCTCTGTGTAATAATCTTGTCAAGTCCAGAAAATGCACCAGAAACTATAAAGAGTATATTTGAAGTGTTGATATTAACAAACTCTTGATGTGGGTGTTTACGACCACCAGCTGGAGGAACAGATGCAGTGGTTCCCTCAATAATCTTCAAGAGTGCTTGCTGAACTCCTTCACCTGAAACATCACGAGTTAAACTAGATGAGTCTGCTCTGCGCGCCAACTTGTCAATTTCATCAATGTAGATTATACCAGTCTGGGCTTTTTCAATATCACCACCAGCATTTTGAATTAACCGCAACAAGATATTCTCAACATCTTCGCCAATATAACCAGCTTCAGTAAGTGCAGTTGCATCAACAATTGCAAATGGAACATCCATAATTTTCGCAAGTGTTTGAGCCAGATATGTCTTACCAGTTCCAGTTGGACCCATTAGTAGTACATTTGATTTAGCAACTTCAATATCTTCCTCTTGTTTTTTTGTCTTGTTATATGGTGAAATACGCTTGTAGTGGTTATAAACAGCAACACTAAGGGCACGTTTTGCCTCACTCTGCCCCACAATGTACTGATCCAGATGGTCATAAATATCTCTTGGAGATGGAACTTTCAGCCGCCTAGCTTTTTCCAAGTGATTGAACTCTTCAGATATAATCTCGTTGCAAAGTTCTATGCATTCATCGCAGATATTAACACGAGGTCCTGCAATAATCCTGCGCACCTGTCTTGCATGCTTACCGCAAAAAGAACACTTAATAGTGCGTACATCTCCACTACCAGAGCGTGTTTCAGCACTCTGCGATGCACTATTATGCCTCTGCTGTTCCATGCAAACATTATAGCACATTTACAGTGCTTAATTTGGAATTTTTTAGCCAGATGAAGTAAATTGCATCACCTACCACCTTGCTTCTGAATTAACTTTTAGAAGTTATCCATAATCTGAGCAACTTGCTTAGCTTGATATGTTACATTGCGAAGTTTTGTGCTAGTTTTGAAAGAAATACCAAGTCCATCAACTTTCAAACAGCTGAATATTTATCTTGACAACTAGGAGTTAGTAGCGTAATGCCTTGCATTACACGGTTTCTGCTTGTGCATGCACATTACATCACTTCATTACTATTTGCACATGTGCATATACTGGTACAATGCATAAAACGGTTGTTTATGCGGTTTTATTTCTACACCTGTGTGTACCACACATGTTAAATTAGGTGTGGGTTATACTAGTTTTGTGCGTGCATTTGCTAGTTGCAAGTTAAATTGAGTGATTGTGAAAATCACGCGGCTTCTGCTTGTGCTTGGATATCCCACAACTTGCAGTTTAATTGAGTGATTTGCTTGCAAATTACGCGGCTTCTGCTTGGATAATCTACAACTTGTAGGTTTTAGCGGCGTAATGCAATTTTTTGCATTACACGGTTTTTATTTGTGCATGTATTTGCTTGCTCAAGTGGTTAAATGGTGTGATTTATGAATAAATCACGCGGTTTCCTCCTAGTGCTTGCACACACTAGTCACAAGTTCAATTGCACGATCTGTTTACAAACCACACCATAAAGTCAAACAGCGTAATGCCTTGCATTACACCATTTTCCTGCGCGCT
>JAIRWY010000068.1 GCA_031268675.1 Candidatus Ancillula glyptotermitis
CATGCGGGAAGGTTACTGTGTTATCCTTTATTATGTCTGTACACTTGAAGAGAGAGATCTACGCATTGTACGCAGTGCCTAACGGTCGCCTCCCCTTGTACCCCACCCCCCTTGACCCCATGTGGTGCGGGGAAATACAAGTTGTAGCAGACCAAGAACTAGTAATAAAACAGGTGTTCATATTTTGCGCATGTGCAAGTAAATAAAGTGTAATGCAAAATGCATTACGCCATAAAACCACTAGTGCAGATATTACAGGCGCGCAGGTGTAGAGTAATTTGCGGAACAAATTACACTGCTAAATACAACCGCGCAGAAGTAGAGTGTTTTGCGAAGCGAATCACGCAACAAAACTGCATGTGTTGGTTAAATACATGTGGTAGCAAGGGTAGCAACAAAAGAGCAGCAGAACCAGCAGCAAGAGTAGAAACCAGAGGATTACAGCAGAACAAGTGTTGTGGGTCATCCAAGCACAAACAAACCGCGTGATTTGCAAAGCGAATCACACTACAAAATACATGTGCACAAAAGTTGTGTGATTTGCAAAACAAATCACTCTAATAAACTTGCATGTGTTGGTAAATACATATACTAGCAGAACCAAGAACTAGCAGCAAAGCAGGTGTTGTGTGTGTTGATAATGCATATACTAGATAAATTTTCCACATATCACATGCCTCAACCACTCTGAGGTTGTGGTTTTAACTCCCTCAAGTAAAGCAAGATGTAGTGCTTTTCTTGTGGTAGTGGGGCGTGGGTATTAACCGTGCGCTGGAATAACTCACCAAAATGCTAAGCATCTAAGACCTTGCGCGAATCCAAGACTCTATCTACTAATCCATATTCAAGAGCATCATTAGCAGTTAGAATCTTATCTCGTTCAATGTCCTTTTGTACCTGCTCAATACTAGTTTTTGAATGCTTAGCAATGACCTCTTCAAGCCAAAGCCTGAGCCTGAGCATTTCATTAGCCTGTATTTCAATATCAGACGCAGTACCACGACTACCCTCAATTGCTGGTTGATGGATTAAAATCCTAGAATTTGGTAAGGCAAGGCGTTTACCACTTGTTCCAGCCGCTAATAAAACTGCAGCCGCAGATGCTGCCTGACCTAAACAAACTGTCCGAATATCTGGACGAATATACTGCATAGTGTCATAAAGTGCTGTCATCGCTGTAAAAGAACCACCTGGTGAGTTGATGTAGAGTGTAATCTCGCGCTCAGAATCTTGAGCCTCAAGTACCAACAACTGGGCCATTACATCATCAGCAATTGCATCATCAACTGGTGCGCCCAAGAACACAATCCGTTCCTCAAACAACTTCGCGTATGGATCAACAGTTTTGTAGCCATAACTTGTTCTTTCAGTAAACTGCGGTAAAATTGCTCTATTCATTGGGGTGTACATTACTCTCCTCCTACTTCAATTGATGTCACATCTTCAATAATGGCATCCACAAATCCGTACTTTAATGCTTCATCAGCAGTAAACCACTTATCATGTTCATTGTCTTCAAGAATGCGTTTTAATGACTGCCCTGTTTGATCAGCAGTTAATTTGGAAAGGCGTTGTTTCATATCCAGAATAAGTTCTGCACCAATACGCACATCAGTAGCAGTACCACCAACTCCACCAGACGGTTGATGCATTAGAACACGCGCATTTGGAGTTATGAACCGCTTGCCCTTTGTACCACTTGAAAGTAGGAACTGCCCCATAGATGCTGCCATTCCTATTGCGATTGTACGAATATCAGGCTGTATCAGTTGCATAGTATCATAAATCGCCATACCATCTGTAATTGAACCACCTGGTGAGTTGATGTATAACGTAATATCGCGTTGACCATCTTCTGCTGCAAGTAGCATTAACTGCTTAGAAATTCTACTAGCAGATTCAGCATCAACCTCACTATCTAGCCAAATAATTCTATGCTTAAGTAAACCTTCATTCAGAGAGTCGCTGAAATTTGCAGGTTTAGAATCTGCCGACGAACTTATCATTTTTGCTCTTCTTTCGTGTTATTTTGTTTACTACTTTTCTTTGTCTGTTTATCCTTATTCTTCTTGAAGGGCAAATCTAGCTCATTACCATTTTGATCTATAACATGCATTTTGCTAAGAATATCTTCAGTTGCTTTTCTCTTAATAACTTCAGATCTTGCAAAACTTATAGTACCAGAATCAGAGAAACTTTGGTATACAAATTGCTCAACTGGAATTTGAAACTCGCGTGCAAGACTTGTCAAATATTCAATTAGCTCCTCGTTTGAAACAGTAATATGAATACTGTCTGCATACTCCTCTAAGTAGAATCTATCTGCAATCTGTGCTTCTGTATCAGCTTGCAATTTATCACGTTCTTCCTTTTTTACAGGTTTTCCATTGGTTTTTTCTTTCTGTTTTATCTGAAAGTCCATCTGATCATGCAATAACTTCTGTGGTATTTTAATATTAAGTTTATTCACTAACTCATTCATGAACTCAGCTAAAGACTTCTTGATTGCGTCAACTTTAGCGGTTTCCACTAGTGAAATCCGTACGCTTTCTTTAAGAGCAGCAAGATCCTTGAATCCAAAATCCTTAGCAAATTCATCATCAGGAACTTTAGAAACTCCCGTATTATCAAAATTGCTAGATTCAGCAAGTCTTACTTGATAGATCCGTTTGATTGTCGAATCAACATCTTCATCCTCAACATCTTTTACCTCCACTTTTAGATCAACACCTTCAATAGGTTGTAAATCAACTTTTGGGCGAACTTCAACAAGTACCTCAAATTTAAAACTACTCTCAGAATCACCAGTTTCAGTAGAATCATATGGTTTTAGGACATTTATATCTGCTTGCGAAACAACTTTTAAACTAGATTCAGATATACACTCAGAATAGAATTTACCAACTGCAGCATTTGTTATCTCCTCAACAATATAATCGTTTCCAACCTTTGCATTCACAATTTGTCTTGGAACTTTTCCTTTTCTAAAACCAGATGCTTTCACATTTGGTGTTACCTTTTTATATACATCATCCACTATAGGCTTCATTTTATCATGGCTAATTTCAAATAATACCTTTACAGTTGTTTCATCAACTTCTTTGATTTGACTTTTCATACAGCCAGTTCCCTTCATCTCGCACATACCATTTACGCGCATCGTACACTTACCTCTGGGCAACGACAACTTATTACCGTCAGCAATGCCCGTGTCCCTCAGGCCAGACTTGAACTGGCACGATGTCACCATCGGTGGATTTTAAGTCCACTGCGTCTACCATTTCGCCACTGAGGGAACTGTAGACATTATACACTATAAAAATTTGTTTGTCAACTAAATTGCATGAAAAAAATAAAAAGTCCCCGCCAAAAGCAGGCGGGGAACAATCTAAATAACAGTAATTCTAGCAGTTGACTAGTTCTTCTGTTTCTTTTTTGAGATACCGATAATTGTTGGAACAGAAAAACCAGCTGCAACAACTATAATCAGAATCCAAGAAATTACTGGTAGGAAACTGTGCGATGAATTCTCAGGAGCAACATATGGGAGAATAACCATAAGAATAGTTGAAACTACCAAGACTGCAACTTCTGCAACAAGTGCAATAATATCGCGAGAATCACCCTTTTCTTTTATAAAGCCATTCTCAATTTCCTCAAGAGACTTTCCTTTAGTTTCAGGAACTACAAAAACTGTAAATGCAATTGCAAGCAAACACCCTACAGCAAATAAACCGAAACCAAAGTCAACATGAGTAGCACTACCGTTTGAGTCTTTAAGTATGATAATACCGAAAACACTCATAACAACAAAGTTTGAGAACCAGTTAGCGGCTGCACCAATTGAAGCACCAATACCACGAATAGACAATGGGAAAATTTCACCAATAATGTTCCACATACAAGGTCCCCAAGAAAATGCAAAACCGATAATATATGCACAAACTAGAATAATTGCAGTAACATCAGGAATAAATCCACCATCTTTATGAAGAAGATGTCCACTAGTGATGATCGCAAACAATACTGAGAATACACACATAATAATTGCACCAAGATTCAGAGTACTCTTGTAGCTCTTAATCTTGTTCATTGCAATTACAGTAACAAGCGTTGCAACAATGTTCACAACTCCGAAAATGATTGCATATAACTCATCCTGTTGAAGGTTAGAAATCCAGTGCTCCGTTCCAGGTTTGATGTCATGGAAAGGATGTGGAATTACAGAACCTGCAATGACTGGACCATAGTAGAATGCTGCGTTAATACCAACAAGTTGCTGGAAGAATGCAAGTCCAAGCGCAGCAATGAGAGGTTTGCGACCAGTAGTAACTAATTCATGAAGTTTACCGCGACCACCAGCAGATGCTACTGCTTCAGTTTTTGAAATTGCCTCAATCTCAGCGATCTCCGCGTCAACGACATCTTTGTTGTTATTACGCATATTCATTAGGACAGTTCTACATTCATCAATGCGTCCAGTTTTTGCCAAAAAGCGAGGAGACTCTGGCATAAAAAATGCCGCAATAAGTAGTATAATAGCTGGAATGATAGCAAACCCAAACATAATTTGGAAGTCCCATTGCATCCATTTTATATGAAATGGTGCAACTAGCTCAAAAAAGTCATTACCAGTGAGATGCTTTACAGATGCGTCTACGCTACCAAGCCATTGACCTTGTTTACCACGTGGTAGAGCAAAATAATCAACAATATAGGCGATATTAAGACCTAACACAATTGCGAACTGGAAGAGCGTCGCAATACCAGAACGTTTTGCAGCTGGAGAAAGCTCTGCAAGATATGCAGGAACAACAGCAGATGCAATACCAATACCAGCACCAAGTACAAATCTAGCAAGTACAAGTGAAATAGCCGTGCTTGCAATTGAACACCAAAAAGCACCAACTAAGAATATAACTGACGCAGCAAGAAGGAGCTTCTTACGACCAAACTTATCATTTAGCATACCCGCAAATAAAGCGATAACACCTGCACCAAGTGTAACAACATTTGCCATCAAGACCTCTTGACCAGCAGAAAGTTGTAGGTAGTGCTTTGCTGGAGACATAACACCACCAGTCAAACCAGAATCAATACCGAATAGAAGACCACCAAGTGCTCCTATTAAGTACACAACATTAGGATTTATTTTTCTCATCTTTTAACCTTTTGTCCACTCCGCTCATCGCCGTCAACGCATACATAGAAAACCTTATTTCCAGTATGATTGTGATCACGCAGAAAACTTACATTCTCATTATACATTACTTTATGTATTTTGTCAAGTATTTTTCGCAACTTTTTAAGGAAGATATTAAGAAAAACATAAGTCTCAAGATTTCTTATGCATTTTACTATACACTTTTCTAAGTAGTACTTCAAGCTCATAGACCTTTAATGCCCTACAAATTAGGCAATATACGAATAACATAACGCTTCCAATCAATACAATAGCCAGTAGTGAGATACCCCATGATGTAATTGAAAAATCAAGGTCCAGAAATAGTAAGTTTTTCAGTAATACACCAGTTAATACTGAAAACGCTCCAGCAATTAGACACTTGATTAAAGTGCGAACAACTATTTTCAAATTAAGATTCCTTTTCAAGATCTGTGCTTTTACAGCAAAAAGAACCATAACTGCTGCAAATGCGTATGCAACTGCCCCGCTTAAGCAAACACCAAAAATCCACCATGATGGATCTAGCAACTTAGTGGTTAATAATACAAGTACAATGAGTATCAAGTGTTCAGGAACTTCAATAATAAACAAGGAGCGAACTTTTCCCAATGCGAAAAATACGCGCGAAGTCATTTGGTAGACTCCTGCAGGTATAAGTTTTAAGGAAAGTGCTGCGACACCAAGCGCAATAACACTACAACTTGTTGAATATGCAGATGGTATTAAAACACGCACAATTGGTACGTTCAGAACCAAAAAAACAGCTGTTGCAAATGTAATCAACAAGATTATGAAGTTGATTCCCTTTAACAAGTCCCTGTTGATCGCACGCATATTATTAGTTGCTGCATTTTTACTAATGCGCGTGAAAAGAGTGGTCATAAGTGTTACTGTTATAAGTGAATGCGCCACCGCGAATATAACAATTGCCGATGTATATGCAGCATTTCCGCCAATACTCGCAATTTCATCAACTTGAAGACCTTTTTGAACTGCAGCATTTGGTGCACCTGATACAATTTTAACACAGAACAGTGCGACAAGTTGTTCAATTAGCATCATCAAGAAAGACCAAACTGCAAGTTTGCTAATATTCCTGAGCCCAAATCCATGAACACCGAATTTTAACTTGAAGCGGAATCCACTACGAACAAGTGGAATAATCAGAATAAGCGCCTGAGCAGCAATTGCAATTGTAGAACCTAGAGCAAGTAGTATTATCTTGCTGTTAGTCATGTTATCTATCGCAATTTGATTTCCAAAACCGCCGTTGATGAGTATAAATGCAACTAGAACCAGTGATGAGATTATGTTGTTAAAAACTGGAGCAAAACCATAGGCAACAAACTTTTCTCTTGATGCTAAAACCTGTCCAAGTAGTGTATAAAGCCCGTAGAAAAAAACTTGTGGCATACACCAGAACCCGAAACTAACTGCAAGTAGTCGTTGTTGAGGACCCCAATCGTTACTAGCAACTGCCGTTATAATAACTGCGCTAAAAATGGTGAGCACAACTGTGAGCAAAAAGATTATTGACCCAGCAAAAGTTATCATCTTGCTGATTCGTTCATCTGCATTTTTGAACTTCTGAGACTTGGTGATCGTTGGCACTAGAATCGCATTGAAAATACCTGTAGTAAGTAATACATTTAGTGTGGTAGGCACATTATTTGCAACATCAAACGCATCTGCGACATAACCAGTTGCACCGATTGCTGCAACAAGTAAAATTGCACGAATTTGTCCAGTTATTCGCGCAAACAATGTCATCAGCGAGAATAAAATTGAATTCGGAGCTACACTCAAACTATTACATCCTCTTGTTTTACTGCAGATTTATTTTGTGACCTCCTATGGCTCCGAATAGTCCTAAAAATACCGAGTGTAAGCAACAGCACAATTATTACATAAAACACTACAGAAACTACATCTCCAATTGAGCGTGTTATTTGCACAGTAAAGGACATTTTACCAAAATCCAGATTTTTCAACTTCAGATTCGTTGTAATTTTCACAACTCCGTTTGCTTTTGCATGAATTGGAAGTGCAACTTTTTGCTCACTATTTGCATGTACAAACACCTCGTTTATTCCCCACACTTCAAGCCTATTTGAGTCTTCAGAAGTCGCATCCAGTCTTAAAACAACATCATCATTTAGGTCGTTGGTTATTGTCAACGGTATACTTCCAGTCTCCGAAATAAGATGAACAGTATCAAGTTGATGGATAGTAATCTTACCCGTTGTACTATCTAATGCACTGTGCGGTAGATTTACAACAGATGAACCACTACTGCGCGTGTTTGCATATGCAATACCAATTGGCACAACTACTTGTATAAACTGCACAAGAAACACACAAAACACTACAGCAGCCACGAAATAACTTCTACTTCTAACATGCACTGCATCGTTATGGTATAATGAATACATATATTTCATTATACCACACATTTTAATCATATGATGTTTTACTTACAGAAGTTTAAACGCTGATTTTAATGCGTGTACAAGAATGACGAGGAGTTGAATGTTTGAAGTACATCCGTTAGCGATTGAATTGGGCAGGTTGTTCAAGGAAAAGGGATATGAATTGGCATTAGTTGGAGGTTCAGTTCGTGATTTATTCCTGAAGAGACCTTGCTCAGATCTGGATTTTACAACCAATGCAAGTCCAGACGAGATATTTGCACTTTGTAAAAACTGGTTTGATGATATTTGGGATATTGGTAAGGACTTCGGTACAATTGGTGGTCGTAAATTATATGCGAATTCTGATATACAACTAGAAATTACTACTTACCGTACAGATGAATATGATCCCAGTTCGCGAAAACCACTCGTGAAATTCGGCAAAAACCTAGAAGGTGACCTGAGTAGAAGAGATTTTACAATAAATGCAATGGCGCTTAGATTACCAGAACTTGAACTAGTTGATCCATTTTCTGGACTAACAGATTTGAATAAATCACTCTTACGAACACCAATTGAACCAGAAAAGAGCTTTGACGATGATCCACTGCGTATGCTACGAGCAGTTCGATTCCACTCAACACTTAAGTTCACAATTGAAGTTGAAACAGCCGCAGCAATTATGCTTATGAAAGATAGATTATCTATTATTTCTGCAGAAAGAATACGAGATGAGTTCAATAAAATAATCACTGGACCAAATCCAACACTTGGTATAAATGCACTAGTAGATTCTGGACTAAACGAGTATATAATTCCAGAACTTGAAGACTTGAAAATGCAAACTGATGCATCACATCATCATAAAGATGTCTTTGAACACTCTCTAAAAGTGCTTGAGAATTCTATTAAATACGAAAACAGGTTCAAAAAAGCAGATGAAAATACTTCGCCTGATTTAATTTTGCGACTAGCGGCACTACTACACGATATAGGCAAGCCTAAAACTAGACGGTTCTCAAATACTGGTGCTGTGACTTTCTACGGTCATGATGTTGTTGGTGCGTCAATTGCAAAAAAACGCCTAAAAAAGTTGCATTATGACAAAAAAGTTGTACAAACTGTGGGGAAACTTATTGAACTACATATGCGTTTTTACGGTTATCTTGATTCTGGTTGGACAGATTCTGCAGTTCGTAGATTTACAAATGACGCTGGTGATGCATTAAACCACTTGTTGATTGTGACAAGATCAGATGTAACCACCAAGAATAAACGTAAGAGCAACATTTTGAGTGCTGCATGCGATGACTTGGAGCGCAGAATTCATAGCCTGAAGGAACAAGAGGAGCTTGATAAAATACGACCAGGTTTGAACGGATTTGAAATAATGCAGATACTTGGACTCAATTCAACACCTCAAGATGGTCCAAAAACTGGTAAAGCATACAAGTTTCTGCTAAACTACCGCCTAGAACATGGTGTTGTAGAAAAAGATGAACTTGCAATAATACTAAAAGAGTGGGCAAAGGAGAACCTTTAAGAGCCAGTTGTACAAAGAACTATCACGCAAAGTACGCGAAAACCTGCATTTTCCAGCACTCGTATACATTCTCGTGTTGTTGATCCAGTTGTAATAATATCATCAACTAGTATAATATTGCGAGTTCGTTGTTGGCTTGATAATGTCATGGCTTTACTAATCTTCAGTTGTACACTCCCACTTTTATTCTTGGACCGCTGTTCACCAGAATAGTTGACCTGCTTCTTCTTTGTATGTTGTTTCAAAATGTCAAGTTCTATAGCATCAACATGCTCTGCTCTCAGCTGAGAAACAATTGCACTCGCTAAATGTCCAGTTTGTAGCATTTGCCGACGCTTAAGTGAAGAAAATGATGATGGTGCAGGAACACACCCAATATTTTCAAATTTCAACTCATTGAGCGTAAGTAAATTACTTGTCATCTTACGAACTGCATACCGAATGTAGGCGAGCATATCAAACCTTCCACCATCTTTAAACGCCAGCATTATGCGCCTGATGGCAGCAGTATATGAGAACGCAGCATAAATCGGATAGTTGCAGTCTTTATCTACAACCAACCGAAGAGTTGGGGTTTTTATCACTTCTTCACACTTTTTGCATAAATGCACATCACATTCACCACATCCTGCGCAGTTCAATGGCCAAATAAGCCGCATCAAATATTTCAACATATACACATACTACCACAATTTCAAAAAACTAGGACGCTGGTTTAATCAAAATGTAAATAAGTGGTGTCTTTTGGGCTATTGCCCAAATGCCCTCCTTCTTGGGCTGCGCCCAAACCCACGCTTTCCTTGTGCTGCGCCCAACTGCCACTGTTCTTAATACAACTCTTCTTTTTGGGCTAACGCCCAATGGGTGTTCTTAAATGTGCATCTTTTTTTTGGGCTAACGCCCAATGGGTGTTCTTAAATGTGCATCTTTTTTTTTGGGCTAACGCCCAATGGGTGTTCTTAAAATAAATCTTCTTTTTCTTAATACAACTCTTCTTGGGCTGCGCCCAAACCCACGCTTTTCTATAACAGAAATCTTCTTTTCTAAGGGGAGGATTCTAAGGGGAGGATTCTGAAGGGGGGGGACCTACGCAGGGGCTATGCCCCTAACGGTCGCCTCCCCTTGTACCCCACCCCCCTTGACCCCTTGAGGTGCTGGTAAATACATGTAGTAGCAAACCTAAGAACTAGTAATAAAACATGTGTTGATGTTTTATGCATGTGCAAGTAAATAAAGTGTAATGCAAAATGCATTACGCCATCAAACCACTAGTGCAGATATT
>JAIRWY010000023.1 GCA_031268675.1 Candidatus Ancillula glyptotermitis
GACCATACACTAGTTCCAGTTAGTAAACCTCTATTACTTATCATGACTGGTATATTACCTTTTCCTAAGATATTTACACCTCCGAGTGTTTTGATGTTCTGATTAGGATTACTTGCATCCCCAATAAGCGTGTCTTGCTTTGACTCTACTTTTGCATCAATAATACGTTCTTGTTCTTTTGCTCTGATTTCTTCGTTAGTCAAGTCCTGGTCATTTGCTTTAGTATTTAAATCTGTAGTTAACTGGTCATTTGTTGGTAAATCTTCAAGTTTTTGCTTTTCAGTGTCTGTGTAGGCATTTGTATCAGGGTTTGACTCATACTTTTGCTTTATACTTTCTGGTGTCTCTTCTTGTGCTAGTCCTGAGATCACCCACTTTGCATCTAGGTTTATTACTTTTATAGCTGTGTTTATTGCTCTGATGAAGCCGTTGATAGTATTTTCTGCAAAACCTATAATTGTATTTACAACTGTTTTGAATGCACCACCTATTGCATCTCCTATTGCCGTTCCAATTGTAGAAAATGTGCTTTTAATTGTGTCCCATATTCCGCTGAAAAATGATCCAACTGCACTAAATGCATTCTTTATTCCTTCCCATGCCGAATTGAATACTCCTGTGAAGAAATCTGCTACACCAGAAAATACACCTTTAATGAATTCCCATGCATTAGATAATCCAGTTTTGATGCTTTCCCACATTTCAATGAAGAAGTTTCTAAAGCCCTCAGATTTATTCCATAGGCATACAAATGCTGCAACTAGTCCCACAATTAGTCCAATTATAATCCCTATTGGATTTGCACTCATGACTAGATTTAGTAATTTTTGTGCTAATGCTTGCGCGTTTGTCGCTACCGTTAATGCAATCATCTGTATTTTACTTCCTAGAAGTGATGCGCTCAATCCTGCTTGGATTGCAGTTGTTAACGCAAGCCCTGACCTATATGCATTAACTGCTGTAGATAGTATATTCCACGTTGTTGCGCCTAGATATATCGCACCTCCGACCATGAGAAAGCCTGCTATAGTTGATAAATTTTGAGATATTCCAGCAAGTCCAGCAGCTAGTACAGCAAGTCCAGTGGTAAGTAATGGAAGTGCCCTATCTACGAACCATTTTAATCCATCCACTATATTTCCTATAATGGGGTTAATCGTCGTTAATGCATTTTTAAGTTCTGGTGAGTTCTCTTGGAGTAGCTCAGTAAATTTTGATGTTATATCTGACACTGTTGGCGCTAATACATTTCCTAGTTCAGTATTCAGATTTTCAAAGTTAAGCTCTGCAATGCGCGTCTTATTCGCAAGTGAATCGCTTGTATTTGAGAAGTCTCCTTGTGCATCGGCGGTTTGTTTCATCAAGTAGCCATAGCGCAATTGCACCTGCTCTGCCTGCGTCATGCTAGAATAAGATTTTTCAATACCAGATGATAGTGCATACGCCTCTAAATTAGCAACTGACATATTTATACCCAACTGCTTTAGTGGCTCTGTTTCTCCAGCAATTCCAGATCGGATTTTTTCCCACGCTGTTTCATTGTCCAGATTGTAAAAACTTGCCATATCTCCCGATAGCTGAACTATTATTTGTGACATATTTTTAGCAGCATCTTCACTTAGTCCAGAACTCTTAAGCATTGCCCCCATAGATCCAACGTATTTAGTTGCAGATGTTTGCGAAATACCTGATGATTCTCCAATTACTTTAGCCCACTTGATGACCTGTTCACTAGACGATTTGAATGTTTGCTCTACTACGTTCTGCGATTCTGAAAGGTCGCTCGATGCATTGGCTAAACTTGTAATCATATTAGGCACTGCCTTTATACCACTCATTACGCTAGATGCTATAGATTGTCCAACTTTTATGAATGCACCAGTTGAAATCGTCTTTATAAAGCTACTTGAAAAATTTGATGAAGCCGTTTTTCCAGTGCTATCCATGTTCATCTCACTAGATATCGCCTTTTGAACTCCTTGAAAACTTGGAACAATTGATATATACGCATTACCTATTTTTGTACCATTTTCAGCCATTTTCACCTACCATTTCGTGGTATAATATACTTATGTTAAGTACAGTTATAAGTGCATTCTTTTTGCTATATTTACTAATCAAATTTATTGCATGGTTAGTTAAGAAGTTTTGCCGTCTTGCAACTAGTTTTAATAACTGTCTACATACCAAATCACACCCTACACCTCCCAAAGCATACACATTTGAGCTTGACCTAGACGATACATATACGCGTGAATTCGTAGAAAAGATAGCGAACAGTAATATAAAACCTAGTCTTTGATTATTTAGCATTTTCACCTGCCCATTTATAAAACCAGTCCTTGAAGTTGCTAGCCATTATTGGTGTTTTACCGTAATGCCTGCCATTGTTCTTGTCTCTTAAAGCTTTGGGTCGCTTAATGGGCTTAGGCGGTCTTTTCTTTGTGCCCTTACAGAGCAATGCATTCAATTGGTCAATAACAATAGCCATCATGTACTCGCTTTCGCCCCACTGAACGCTTTCCTTAAACTTGGCTTTTGCATATGCACTTGTACGCTCCGTATACTGGAGAACGCACTTGAGATCATACCACGAAAACCTGCGTGGTATGTCCCTTGTGCTGTATCCAAGTTTAAGTAAGTCATAGTTTATCGCCCCAGTAAAATCCTTTAACTCTTTTCTGAGGCTTTGAATTCCCCCAAGCTCACTTTGTTTCTACTTGACCAATTATCCACTATAAAGTTTATCTGCTGCATATTCAGCTTTTTATACAGACCAGGAAGATAGTTATCAAATAGTTTTTTCACTGCACTCATGGCGTGTTTTGAATATTTAACAGGATCAGCGTTTTTATCAATTTGCTCAATTGAGAAAAGCTCATCTACCAACTCACCATCTAAGTACTCCATTAGTGGTAGCTTGTGTACAGTTTCATCACCTTCTACCTTGAATTCAAAGTACTCTATATCTGTTTGCGGAACTTTAAGCATTTACTACCTCCGTTTTCTTTCCATCATCCCAATAAATTTTCGCAAAAACACCCTCGTCAATATTTGGATATGCGCTGATTTTTGCAGGTAGTAATATGGGCTCTCCAGCTTTGAATGACATCTCAATGGAATCGGTGATAATTTCTCCTTCTGGAATAACTATTCTTAGCCTATTTTGCCCGTCTTTCAAATTGATTACGTATGACTTGTGCCTTAAGGTGTCTGCAGTAATCTTAACGCTTACCTGCTCCGCCTTATCTTTAGTTGCTGGAGAAACTTCAACATTCTCCTCACCGAACACTTCATTTAGTGCATATATATCAAATGACAAGAATGAAAACTCAACAGTAAGTGAGCTTTCTGAAACTAAACGACGTCTTACTTTCCCCGCCCAGTCCTTAATATCATCAAAACTTCTGTCAGCTTTTAGTGATATTCCATCTTCTGATATAAATCCACTGTCTCTCCAATCTTTTTTATCTAATGGATCGGTAGATGAGGTTGGTAAAGGAGTGCCAAGAGGTGCGGATAAAATTGTCCCCGTAACCATCTGGTCTGGCATTCCAGTTAATATTTTACTAGCATCTAGCATTATATTGTTTTCCTTTCTGTTTCTAGCGTTTTTGTTCTAAGTTTTACCGTAAAAGTCGTAATTAGTCTATAATACTTATCATTTTTTGTGTCTGGTGCCCAATATGGCGTACTAATCTGGTTAATCTCGTAAATAGGTAAATCTTCATACGCATTCCTCAGTAGCGCATTTGTATAAGTATTGATATTTGTCACTTTATTTTGTGACGCACATGAACTAATATCAAATGTCAAGTTTACCTCATTAAATACTTTGTTTTCTACTCCAAGTCCACCAGTTTTCACAATTTTAACATAAGTTATAGGTAAATCATTTGGAGTTGAGGAAGAGTACACTTTTACACCTCCAAAAAGAGTACTTAGTTTAGAATCTAAATACTCTCTTATCATTTCTTCTACATCTATTTCTAGCTCTAACTTCACTTCATTCCTCCAACTGCCTTCTGCAAAGCAAAATCTTCTGCTTGTGCAGTATAAGCCATTTTTGTTTTTGGATATACAACTGCTATTGCTCTTGGGGTGTTTTTGTAATCACCAATTCTTGACTTCACCTCAAAGCCTTCTCCAGCTCTTTTGGCAACTTCATCTGCTTTTTTCTTTACCAAGCTTAGTGTTGCTTGAGATGTTAGAATTTCCGTAAATCCCTTGCTCAAAAATGTAATTTTCTTCACCATTTACCCCTCCTGGATAATTAAATTTACTTGTGTGTGATCTAGCCTATTTGTTGCGCCGTGCTTTTTAATGCTGTCGGAATTCAACGTGTAGGTATCTTCCCCAAACTTCACCTTATCAAACACATTAAAAACCGTATCAACTGGTGCATACAGAGTTGTATTTACTTGCGTTTGCATTCTGCCTTGATTATCCACACTTGAAGTAGTAGTATCCACAAAGCAACCAGTAACCTCAATTTCTAGTGTATTTTCATAATCTGGTACTAGTTTACCGCGTTCATCAATAAGCGATGGTCGCAAAATCTTAATAGTATCATTGCAAAATTTAGGTAACACATTCCCTCCTAACTGTACTCGCGCAAACAATTGATTGTACACCAATTCCCAGCTCTTCTTTTTCCTCTTTTGTCATATACATATCACCGCTTGGATTAAACAGTGTGTAGGACTGAGACACTTGCCCAACATGCTCCGAATACTGACTAACTGGCATATCATCATTTGTCAAAAATGACCTCTTTGTGATATTACAGCATATCTTTACGACCAGTTCAGCAACTAGCTCATCTTCAACAATATCTGCATCTAGATCTATTGAGTTTTGTCTGCATTTTATCCGCATCAAGTTACTTGCGTCTAGTAGTCTAGTTTGTGCAACCTCTTCTTCCTTAGGAAAAAGTGGTCTCCACCTTTGCTCTAAATCTTCAATATTCGCATACGCCCAAAGTTCTTGCATTGTGTAGACCCCCCCCCTTTTTTTTTGTTATAGTATTTTATTTTGTCATGGAAAAATCATTTTGAAACTTGTACAACTTTTTGTTCACCAGTTTCAATATTTCTAGTTACTCTAAATATGCCATTTTGAGTATACCTCTTAAATACTTCTACTCTTTTGTGCTTTTGCTTGTCTTTAGTAGTGGTATTTTGAGTTGTGGTAGTAGATTCTTTTAGTACTTGAGCGTCAATTTTTGATTTATCAGCATTCTTATCTACAGGTGTTTTAACATCTGCGTCTGCTGTTTTATCTAGTTTACTCTCAATACTTGTATTCAAATCATTGTCTTTTTCAGTAGTTTGTGTATTAACCATTTAGTACTCCCATCAATCTTGATGCAGATTTACCGTTGAATATCGCCAGTCCTGCATACATTTTAACTCTTGCTCTATATGAATCCTTACCCTCAAGCAACCCGATATCTCTAATTTTGATAAGTTCGCTGTCGCTAAGCCCTATTACTCCAGCATCCTTTTCCACATCAGAAAAACGCACTGCATATATTGAGGATGTAGGATTCTCATCTTCATCTTCTGGAAGTATCTCCGTCTGTGGTAAAATATCACTTCCACTCAAATCTTCTCCAATATCATGAATAGGTATACCGTTCCACATGACTACCCTCTTACCGTAGATGTCTGTTTGAAGTTGCAAATCTGCAGAAACATGCCTAAAAGCCGAGCGCATCTTTCCGAGTATATACTTGTTCACGTATATCGCGCCATTGTTTCCATTTATACCAACAACCTCCGATAACAACTCATCTAGTTTATCCAAAAATGCGTGTACATCCGAACCTCCATTTCCAACCACTGGAATTGGTGCATCTGGAGTGATCACTTGACTTCCAACGAGCCTCTTTTTAAGTCCATCAAATTCCTTACTATCTGAACTGTCTGTGTCCCCATTTATAAACTTGTCCTGAAACTCAAAGTACATGGATTTTGTCGTCAACTTCAAAGCGGTTGCTCTCTGATCCTGCAGGTTGCTCATAGTGTCTTGGTAAAGCGCAGGAACATCTGAATCGCCTCCAAACTCTTTTAAGACTTCCACAGCCTGTGAAATTGTACCTGTACTTTCAGGAAATGAACCCCCTGGACTAATAAACGAAACATTAGGTAATGTCTCTTCCTGATTATATGCATATGCGCTACCCTCAACTGGCACAAACTTCAATCTGTCCAAAATTGGCGATTCTTGCAAAAATGTGTCAATCACCCCCAATCTTTAACATGTCTTGTGTTAGGTCTCTAGCTGTTTGTAAACTAAGTGTCATTTCTTCTCTCCTTTTGTAAATCCTTGTTTCATAAACTCTACAGGCGTTTTCGGTTGCTTTGTAACAACTTGTCTTTTGCCCTCATTTTCAATAATTGTCTTTTCATGCATCTGACTGTTCATTAAAGTAACAAGTTCTTGCGCTTTTTCTCTCATCTGGCTTTCATTTTCCGCAAACAAAAACTTCTCAAATCCTGATTTCAGCTTAAATTCATCTCTTATGCTAATCGCCTCGTCTCTCTTCTTCGCCCTTTCAAGCTCCCAAGTTTTCATTTCCAACTGCTCTTTCAAGCTTCTAATCTCATCTTTCTTGCTTGAGCCAAGACCTTCTAGTTCTTCTGTCTTGTGTTTTATCAATTCTTCCAGTTGTTCTTTTTCCTGCGATTTGCCTGTACCTTCTGCTATCGCTTGTGCGTCCGTCTTTTCCACAGCTGGCTTTTTTTCCTTGCCTCCACTTGCAAGTACTACCTCTTTTACTTCATCAACTTCTGTAGTTTCAACTTTGTTTTTTCCCATATTTAGATTATACTACAAGTAGATGAGTAACATTTTCTTTCATTTGGATCCATACCAGCAAATATCCCATACTTGCAGTTTTTGCGTAGTGCATACTTCAAGCAGTCATTTTTTACAACGCATCCATAGCATATCTTTACCGCTACCTTTTGTTTATAACTACTTTCAGAAAAGAAAAAGTCGGTATCCATATCATTGCAGTTCGCATTATCCATCCAACTGTAGTCATGTTTTTGTTGCTGCTTGTGCCTTATTTTCTGATTTTGTAAGTACTTTAAGTACTTACACTTTTCACATCTGCAACCAAAATGCACGTAATTATATAGTGTATGCTCTTTTGCTGTTTTCTCCATAATCATCTCCTACTTCCTCTATGACTTCCTAGATGTCCTGCCTTCAACTTGCAAGGATCACTAGCTCTTGATTTTCCCAAACATATTCTATTAAGATATGTGTATTCTCTGCCACCAGTTGGATTCATCCAGCTAGGTGTTGTCTTCTCCTCTTTTGGTTTCATGAACTTCTTATGATTGGTCCTGCATCCTCTGAGTATATCCATAAACTTCATGTGTCTTCCACTTCCTTGTTGCTCGTCATCTATCCCTGATCGCTCTCTAACCTCTTGCACCTCATCAGCAGTTAGTGCAATTCCTGGTGTCTTTTCCTGCATCTGCTCCTCCTTCACCTAAACCACTTCCTTCCTACCGCCTTATAGTGCAGAGCGCACACTGCAGCGCTTGCCATTAAACTAATTAGTATTATCATTATTCTTGTCCTCCAATATCTCCAAAATGTTTTCCATATGCACTTCCTCTCTAAGCCCTGAAAATGGATTATCCTTGTGTTTTACAAGTACTGCCTCACAGTACGCTCTAACACGCTCTAACTTGCTTGTATAACCGTCCTCGTACATCATCTCTTCACCACCAACATCTTAAGTGCCTGGCTGTAAGTGAAATAATGCCCGTCTATCCAGACTACTGGAATGCTATCAAGTCCCGTTTTTCTCAATATCTTAAATAACTCCTTAGTATCATCTATCAGCTCATATTCAGTGCCTTGTGCATCTAGTTTTTGACATAGATTTTCGCAATTTTCACCATCTGAACTAGTTATATTGTATATTTTAATTGTCATCACATCACCAGCTCTCCTGCAGCTGCCGCTTGCCAGTCAAACAACTCTGCTTGTACATCTCTTTTCTTTTGTACATTCAGCTTTGCTCTGCATTCTGTGCAACAGTTCTTATGCTTTTGCCTGTCTGGATACTTCATTGTCTTGCGCCTCTTAACTCTTAAAGACGTAAGCTCAACATCCGCATTCATTGCGATTACCTCTTCGCATGGTAGACTGCTCAAGTACATCAATCTTGCTTGATTCTCCTCAGTCCATACTTTACTTTTATCATACATTGTTTATTCTCCAATCTGCGGTTACCCCGCATAAAATACTAATTTACTCGTCTATTCAGTTATTGCCAATCTACTTGACATCATGTAAAAAGTGTGGTATAATTATTTTTATTAAGCCAGTCTAGAACCCCTTGGTTCTAGGTTGGCTTTTTTACTACTCCAATCCTTTTGTACTATTTTGTAAAATGTCTATTAAGTCATCTCCTTTCTTTATAATTATCGTCTTCATTCCTTGTCTTACCATCTTTTGAGATATAACGCTTGTATATTCATCAAGTGGCATATTCAAGTTATCTGATAACTCTAATATTGCACCATTTCCATGTGTCTGTTCTGATGCTTTTTTTAATTGATTATTTACCGAATTCGCAGTACTTACGTTTTTGATATCCCAAAATCTACCATCAAAATACAAGTCAGGGTTTTTAATGCCTTGTGGCTCGTTAATGACTGGAAGTACATCTACTTCCTTCCCAAACTTCTCGCTTATCCATTTTGCAGTGCTTAATTCCTCATCTGTAGGTTTTGAAACAACATGTTTTCCATCCACCTCATACTTCTTACCGTCCAAATATCTATAATCTTGCTCTACAACGCCATTAGTAGGTGTTTTTATGCCTTCTCCAACTTTGCTTAAGAGTATAGAACTCACTTTATTCGTGCTTGAATACCCACTATCTGTTGCATTACTTGGATAAACAGCTCTCATCTGCTTTGCAATATCACTTAAGCTTATAATATCATTTCCACGCTTGCTTTTTACTGCATTTTCCACGCTATTTCTAGCATTTTCATACATGATCTTATATGCATCTAGTTTGTATCCCTTAATTAGTGGATCATCTTTTCTAGTCCATGATGAAACAACTGTACAATCACAAACTGAATGAAACTTTTGCACGTCTCCTGCTCTTGATTTATTCTTGTACACAAACCCTCTACTTGCTAGCATAATACAAAATGCGCATGTTTTTGCTCCTCTTGGAACTCTAGCAAACTTCTCGCATGCTCTGTCTTTCTCGCTCAATAGCTCAAGTGTATTCCTAGCAGTTGAATACATTTGATTTTTGAGCAAGTTTGGATTTAATGCATCCACCTTTTTGCTCCAAAGCCTCTCTAGTAGCAGTTGCCCTTTTTCAGTTGCCTTTATATCCATAATTCTAGTTCCTAAAAAGTAACCATCATCTATATTATTTCCGCCTCCAAACTCTTTGTATACTGAGTAGTCTGAGTTGATTAGTTGTTGATCATATGTTCCTAAGTCAAAATCTAATGTCTTTTCATAAAGTACACGCCTAGCGGAGTAAAACTTATTCGCAAGCGTAGATGCTTTTTGCGAAACATTTACTGACAATTGGTGCGTATAAAGATTTAATTCATCAAGTCCAATATCTTTCAAGTCATACTCTTCAAGTAGTAGTGAATGATTATATACAGCTTTATCGACCAACTCATCAAGTTGCTTATTATATGCATCTAGTATTTTGCGCTCAACTTCTGGATTAACTACGCTCATCTGGTCTCTGCTCCTAGTTCCATCTGCCTTCCTAGTATCCCATCTAGCGCGGTGGATGCATCCATTTGTCTCTTTTTGCTCATCAACGTGTTAATTTGAGCACTGTCTAATCCAATCATCTCAAGTGGAAGTGAAGTGTTTGCAATCCAAGGAATAGCAGTTGTGAGTTTGCTAACTGCATCTCCAGAACTAGAAATACTTGGCTGAAATGGTGGCATGAATTTGGGTCTGCAGTTTTTTAACTCCTGTGGCACGCTCGTATCTGCATTTTTAAGCATTACAGCGGTTGTAATAATACGTTTCAAACTAGCAGAAAATGATTTTATTGTTCTGTTTGCATCTAGTTTAATCGGTTCTCTTTGCAATGCTACAGCTTCAGCGCTTGATGGATTGTCGCTTGGAAATCCTAACTCTGCAACTGGTACAGATATTTCAGCAGATAGCAGATTTGCCCACATCTTGAGTTGGTCATTGTGCGGACCAAAAGAAACTGGATCAAACTGCTGTAACTGAGGCACTTGCCCATCTGGACCTCGTGAAATTCCATGTATAGTGCCAATTTCTGAGCGTATCTTGTTCATTAGGTCTTTGGCGTTATTAGAAGTACCAAGCAAAAACCTCATAGGTGCGTTATATACTTCTGCAGAAATTTCACCCCTGATAATTGTACGCACTGCGCTATCCATCAATGACATAACAGGTCTTGAAATTCGTGAAGTTCCAAATGGACGCGATAACGACTGGTTGTAAATAAGCGGCTCAATTAAAGCGCGATTTGTGCTGTTTTTGATCTGTCTTACACTAGTTTTATCCTTGTTTACGGATATAACAAGCGTCTCATCTGGAAAAAATGCACTAATCTGAGAAATTTCACCTAATTCATCCGTATCTGTAATTGACAATCCACACTCAATAGTCCTAGTTCTGTAATTCCACAGTGCAGTTGCTTCTAGTGCAGATTTTGGCAAGACTAAAACTTCTGGTTCACCGCCTCCAGTATCTCCATTAGTAATTGTGAAAAAAGCAACTGAGTTAATAAGCGTTGAAGTCGTTGCCTGAGATATAGTATTTTCAAAGTTATTGTCATAAGCGATTTCTTGAATATCATCTTTAATACTTTCACCACCCTCAGCAAGCACAAAATCATCAAAAATAATGCGTTCTGCTAATTTGTCAACTGCGCTTTGAGCCCAACCAAGTGAAAAATGTAACTTATGCCTGAGTTTTACTGGAGTTGATATATTCAAATCTTTGAACTCGTTTTTTGCATTGTAATACTTATTACGTATTCGATTACGCTCTAACTTTACAAAGTAGTTATCAAGCATTGTGTTTATCTTACTCTGCTTTTTGCCCTCAATATCCGAAGATATACTCGCAAGGTTTATATTCTGTCTAATCATCTAAAAGACCTCCTGTTCTTGATAAGCTCTATTTTTTGTAGTTTCCATTCCTCAATATGCGACGACCTGCGATGTAAGTGGTATAATGTCAACTTGTACATCTATTGATTTGAATTTGAAACCAGTCTGACCTAATACCATCCGACCAGCGTTTTTAACCGCTAGATCGACCAATTTCTGATTTTTGTGACGCAATTGTTTATCATGTATGGCGCTCATAAACATTGCATGTGCAGCAATTACATCTTTTACCAGTAATTTATGCATCTTGTAGTCATAAACTCCTGCTTTCCTCAATTTCTCGTATAAAGTGTCTACGCCTGTTAATCCATTCATTGCTACTAGATCAATATTCTCGATGTGTGAATAAATCCACTGTGTAATCCACTCAATACCCCTTTTCTGGCTCTTATAAAAACAAGTTTCTGTATATATCGGCTCGTTCTCGTTCTTAACCGCAACTGCAACTGACACGCTTGATCCATCATGACTGAATTCAACGCCCACGCAATATCTATCAACTTGCTGTATATCATCAAGTGCTAATTCTTTCCACTCCTTAATATCAATCATTTTGCCTGTTTGTGCCTCTTGAGACCAGTAATTGAGCCTCTGCCTAGCAAACGAGTCCTTTGACATCGATTCAAACTCACTGCGTATTGTTTCAAGTGATATTCCAGACCCAAATGATGGATTACATGCTATCCACAAACTCTCATCTTCTATTTTGTCCAAATTTTCTGGTGAATATTCTGTCCAGGTTATCCCTCTAACTCGTTTTTGAACTGCATTATACCTGATTCTGCCAAATACTTCAGCTCTAATATCTGGTACTGGAGCAGTTCCGATCATAATCGTCTGTGGATTTTCAAGTTCTGGATGCGAAATTGTTGGAAGTAGTGCCTCGTACTCTTCATAACTCATAAAATGTGCCTCATCAAGCACCAAAACATCAACAGTTTCTCCAACTCCACCCCTTTTTGTGCGTGTAATAAACTTAATTTCCGCGCCATTTTCTAGTACAATACTCTGCTCGCCGTTTACTCTGCGAATAAATTTAACCCTATGAGCAAATATTGCTGGATTCTTCTCAATAATTTTTATAAACCGTTTGAATACTTCTCTTTGTAATTTTCCTTCGTGGCAAGTGTACAGTATTTTTTCACCGTAGAATAACATGCCAAATAACAGTCTAATTTCTAGTATATAATTTTTACCATTTTGTCTAGCAATGGTTAATCCACAAATTGAATATGTGTACTTTTCATTAACCTTGCGGCTGAGCCAATCAAAAATCACCTCTTTTTGCCAATCTAGTGGAAAGTAGTTGATTTTCTCGCATAATTTCATACATACATCGAAGTCTTTGCAGATTGATTTTGTTCTAATCCTGTATCTTGGTTTTATTTTCACCTGTGAATGCGGTAGCGTGTTTTTTGGAGTCTTGTTTAATGTGTGCATTCTCATTTACCTCTACCTCCTGGCTTTTTACTCTTGTTCCTTTGCAAAAACAACTCATCTAGTTCATCACCATTTTGCTTTAATGCAGCTTGCTCTTGGTCGTGTTTATATTCCAATATCTGCAAAAATGCCGATAACACCCCGCAAAACTCCCTGTAGTTGCCCGTCTCATCTAGCATTTTACTTGCCTTCAAAAGTGCCTTTTCTAGTGTTTGTGCAGCCTCTACACAAAGCTCTTCATTATCCATCATCTTGTTTTGGTCCTCCTTTGGGGAGAAATTAGCCCTATGTCTGTGGTTGCTCCAGTGCTTTTGCGGGGGTCATCTACCCCCCATATTCTACTTACCTCCAACTCTTCTCTAATAGATGACACACCTTGCGTAACCACCCTATTCCCTTTCTTCCTATTGCAAACCCTATGTGCAAGCTTTACGTTGTCCCAATCTAACGGATCTCCACCTCTGCTAACTGGTACAATCTCATCCACCTCTGGAGCTAGGTCGTTCAAATAATGCAGTTCTTTATCTACTAACCCTCCGCACAAATGACATGTGTCGTACATCGCCAACACTCTGCGTCTGATAGCGTCACGCTTTGCTCCGTTCCTTCGCCTGATATTAGCCATGCTTACCCGTCCTTTCCTTGCCCATGCTGTATCCTTGTACCCGTTCCTACCATTCCAGTACCTGCGCTTACCAGTCCAGTACCTACCCTACCCGAATTGTCCAGACCTTGCCCTACCCGACTTGACCTTACCCGAGCAGTCCCGAACTGAACCAGTGCGGTATATGTGTTCAAGCATGAAACTTGCTCTTGGTCGGTGTAGTTGTTCGTGTATCCTGCGCGAACCAGTGTATGGTAGTTGTTCTTGCTTTGTATCCAAACATCTTCATGTGCTTGTTCTGAAACAGTTCGCGTATGTCTTAAGTTGCTTGTTCTGAAACAGTTTGTGAACGCACTACTTGTATCTGCGAGCTTACCTGTACTTACCATTCCAGTACCTACCCTACCCGAATTGTCCAGACCTTGCCCTACCCGACTTGTACTAGATCGGGGTAGTTGTTCCGTAATTGTTTGTGAACGTTCCACAAGTGATGTGCAACTCAAGATGTATCACTACTCCTTTGTGCCTTATTTCCGCGCGTACGTTTACGAGGAGTTGCACAATTGGAATCTACTGCATGCGTGTGATTTGCCCCACTAGAACCCACAACGCGCGGCGCTCTTAGTGCAGTTTTATCATCCGGATTTTGGAGCGAGACACAAGCTTC
>JAIRWY010000053.1 GCA_031268675.1 Candidatus Ancillula glyptotermitis
TTGAGCATTTTCATCAGTAACTGTTCCATTTTCTAGTTTTTCGTTTGCAAAGTCAATGCTTGCCATGATTTGCTTTGGACTCGTTGTAACTTGTAGTACCTTTGCTGTACCTGCTTTATGTATGGTGCTCCCTATAGACCTTGCAAAGATGTAGTAGGTTGTGCCTGAATTGAGACTAGTAAATGTTGTACCTGTTTGCCAGCCAGAAGTTGGAAGTGTACTAGATGTATTTATTGCATATTCTATACTTTGTACAGTTGTTGACAACAAAGTTACTGGGTTTATAGTTATGCTTGTTGAAGTTATGGATTGTGTAGATAAATCAGATACATCAGAGCCGTTGAATTTACCAGAACCAGTAATTATTCCGCTTCCTATTAGACTTCCGCCTGGTTCAATTACTCCACATTGATCATCTGCAATACTTATAGTTCCGTTGTTTTCTAGTGTACCAAAAACATCTACTGTTCCACCACCTTCGATCTCTATAGTTCCACCACCTGCAATAGTTAGGGTTTTTTCATTTGTTACCACTACCTTTACTCCAGAGGGAACTGTAAAAGTTGCACCACTTGGGATCGTCATGTCTGCGTTGATGGTGACTGTGATTGGGGTTGTTGAAGTGTCAATTGATACATCTGAACCGACTAGAATGCCGTTTGCGCGGCTATCGTCATCTGCGGTTAGACCCTTGATACCACCTGGTGCAAGGATTATGGGGTGGTTAGTGATGGCTGTAGTATCTGTATTGCCCATGCCAATTTGACCGCCTATTCCAATAACTGTGCCACCTTGGATCGTGGTTGAGCCGCCAGAATATCCATGACTGTTTCCTATACTGCCAGCATCATTTCTAGCTTTTGCAATTACAGTTCCACCAGTGATGGTGATATTCCCGCTAGTGCCATACTGTCCCCCACCAATTCCAGCGGCACCACTTTCTCCAGTCGCATTTACAATACCTCCGTTGATGGTAATATTTCCGCCATTGCCATATCGCCCACTGCCAATACCTGCGCCACCATCACCCCCAGTTGCTTTTACTGTGCCACCGTTGATGGTGATTGTTCCGCCAGATCCACTATGGCCACAACCAATTCCAGCGGCATCACCTCCTCCAGTCGCATTTACAATACCTCCGTTGATGGTAATATTTTCGCCATTGCCATATCGCCCACCACCAATTCCAGCACTATACGCACCTCCATTGGCAGTCAAACTACCTTCTGTGCCAGTTCCATCGCCAGTCGCGCTCTGAATTGTCAAAGTTGCATTTTCTGGTACGTTTAATCCTGCATATCCAGTACGGCCGTCCGAATTACTTCCAGACTTTATCGTATTGTTCCCTTGCAATTTGAGAGTAACACTTGCACCAGCACTAATGCTGAAAACAGATCCTGAAGCGTCAAGTTTACCGCCCTGATCAATACTAGCCCCGTTCAACGTAACAGTAGCAGTTGCACCACTTGCCACAACTACGCGCTTGTTCGTGGTTGTTCCTGAAATTGTGAGGTTTGCGTCTGCAGTTGCATCGCTGTTGATTGTGTACACGCTAGTTTCTGAATCGTAAGTCCAACCAGTGCCACTTGGTGCTGTTTCTGCATCATCTGAAAGTTCGATATTTGCGCCTGTGCTTGCTTTAGGGGTTATAGTAGTCTTTGTACACGTAAAGGTACTTGCGCGCTAATTTGTGTGTTTAAATGCGTTATAGGGCTATTTGACTCTAAATCTTGCTCAGCAGAAGGAGTTTGCACGCAATTATCTTGCACTTGTTGATTTTGCTCCGTTTGCGTGTCTAAAGGAGTTATCACGCTGTTTTGCGCATCTTGCGGATTAGAAGTTATCACGCCGTTTGTTTGCGCTTGTTGCTCAGAAGGTACGCTCTGCGCGCTATTATCTTGCTCGTGCTCAGCAGAACCAGCAGAACCACCGCGTGAAACTTCAGTTTTACTCAGGTCTTGCGCAGATTGCCCAGAACTAGCAGAGTCTTTGCATAAAACTTCAGTTTTATTCAAATCTTGTACGCTGTTTTGTGCAAATGCTGGTAGTTTTATACCGATGAAGATGGAAAATGCAACTAGCGCGAATACAGCAATAAGTGGAGTAATTTTCTCAGAAAAATTACGCATATCTTCATTCTTATATGCGTGGTCACCCACACGCTTAGCGTTCTTCAAACCTTGACCAGCCATCAACTACATCTCCTTAATACAATGATAATTTAACCATAATATGTCTATTATAGCACCCCCCCCCCGCTTGTCAAGTAGTTACGCCCAGCCCATTTTATATTACAGTCCAATTACAGTCCAAATGCCCCATTAAAACACAACTTTTGTTTTGTGCAGCCCTTTACCAATAACTCTAAACGCAGTATTTCTGGCTCAAATTCTTTTCCGTAGTGAATAAGGCATTACCACCACCCCACATTTTGCCTGATGAAGAAAAAATAATTGTATATATAAAACTGACTCTTAATCAATCTCCAAAATTTGCTTGCGAAGTGGTAATACTTTTTGTGGAGAAACACTCAATTCTGTAAAACCCCAATCTATAAAATTCTGCGTGCACAATAAATCTCCAGCTAATTCACCGCAAATCCCAGCCCAGATACCATTTCTAGTTGCTGCACTTGCTGTTAACCTTAGTAATTCAAATAATGCTTCATGATGTGGATTATAATACTTGCTCAGTTTTTGAGAACCCTGCCTGTCAATTGCAAGAGTATACTGCGTCAAGTCATTTGTGCCAACTGAAAAAAAACTCACCAACTTAGCCAACTCATCAGCAATTAGCACTGATGCAGGAGTTTCTATCATAATTCCAATTGGTACTTCTGTTCTTTTCTGCACTAGTTTTGAATTAAACAACTCTTCTTGAACCTCTTTACAACAACTTATGGATTTTTCCACTTCCCAAGTTGAAGTAATCATCGGAAGCATGATGGCAATATTGCAGTTAGGCTCAGCAGCTGCCATATATATTGCCTTCAGCTGTGTTTTAAACAACTCCTCATCGTCTAGCAAAATACGGATTGCTCTATATCCAAGTGCTGGATTTTCTCCTTCTTCAAGATTTAAGTATGGGGCAACTTTATCCGCGCCAATATCAAGTACACGTATAATTACCTGCCGTCCAGACATCGCTTGTGCAACTGTTTTATACGCTTCAAACTGCTCTCTAAGACTTGGTGGAGTACTTTTACCAATAAACATAAACTCAGTTCTAAACAGTCCAATACCCTCAGCATCTGCCTTAACTGCTATATGTACATCGTCGACACTACCAATATTTGCATACAACTTAATCCGTTTTCCACTTTTAGTTTTTGTAACTTTACCGCGCAGATGATCGGCTTGTTTGCGCACTTTTTCCAGTTCAAGAATACACTTTTTAGCAGTTTGGATTTCTTGCAAAGTAGGATCTAAAATAACCTTCTCTTTTATACTGTCTACTACAACCGTTTTACCAACTAATTCTTGTTTATTATCAATTGGTGTATTTATGAGCGCTGGAATACCTAAGGAATTCGCAAGAATAGCAGTGTGCGATATGGGAGAACCTTTACGCAGAATGAATGCAGCGATCTTCTTTCGGTCCAGCGATAGTGTCTGTGATGGTGAAATGTCATCTGCCACAACTACTGCATTATCAGGCAACTCAATCTCAAGTGAAACAGAACTAAGCGCCTGAAGTAAATGGACCTTGATATCACGAATATCTGCTACTCTTGCCCGAAAATATTCATCTTCAAGTGTTTCAAACGAAGTTGCAAAACCTTCAAGTGCAGTTTCAATTGCCTTAACCAAATCATGTTCTCTCTCAAATGCCTCACCAACGGCATCATCAATATCCGTATCCAACAACATCATACGTTGTGCATCAATAATCTGTGCTTCTTCCTCTCCTACTTGCGCAAGTGTTTTTTCATACAATTTGCTTAATGCATCTAGTGCTTTTTCCTTTGCACAAGTATATGCATCCATATCTGCTGCTGTTAAGCTTGAGTTCTCAGTAGACGACAACTTACTATAAGCAAAACTATCAAATAAATAAAGTTCACCTATTGCAACACCCTGTGAAATTTGTTGACCAAATATTTCCATACGCGAATTATACCACACATAAAACATAAAATTGCACTAAATTTATAATTGAATGTTCTTAATATGCTATACTAGAATTATGAAAGTAGTTCAAAAGTGACAGTCTATATTAAATTCTGGATATGCACTCTCATCATCGCAGTATGTATTGTTGTAGTGCGTAGAACTTTTAGGCATATAAAACGCAAGAAATTAACACAAATGACCGCAAAATTACCAGAAAAACCAAATAGAAGTGCTCAAAAACAGTTTGTTGTTATAATCAACCCCTCAAAAAAACATGCTGACAAAATAGAACGAGAGATTTTAATATACTTTGAGTCTATGAAACTTGATAGACCGCGCGTGATGTATACCTCAGTTGAAAGTGCAGGTTTTGACGAAGCAAAGGAAGCGGTACTTGAGGGTGCAGATGTTGTTTTAGCATGTGGTGGAGACGGAACTGTTCGCCAAGTTGCTGCAGGAATTTTAGCTGGAATGAAACATCAACGAAAAACTGACCAAGAGCAAGAACTTGTTGAGCCTGAACTAGCAGTTGTTCCAATCGGAACTGGTAACCTTTTTGCGCGCAATTTAAATCTGCCACTTGATGATTTATCTGCCGCGTTGAATATTGCAGTGTTTGGGCGCTCGCATAACATTGACTTAGGATTCTGTAAACTGGATGATGATCTGGAAGAACATGCATTTACAGTAATTTCAGGTGTTGGTTTTGACGCAAATCTTGTGCAAGGAACAAATCCAGAAGCCAAAAAGAAGATTGGATATTTAGCGTACTTTATGGCTGGAGGAAAAAAGATGTTCTCTAGGAGCATAAAACTACGAGCACTCATAAAAACACCAAAAAAGAAATTCCAGATTGAAACAAAACTTCGGTCGTTGATGGTTGGAAACTGTGGAAAGATTCCAGGTTTTCAGTTAATTCCAGATGCTAAATATGATGATGGTTTACTAGATGTTGTTGCAATAAATACAACTGCTGGAATAGTGGGCTGGCTCCAAGTGGCTACGGATGTTTTTCTGCAGAATTTTGGGATTGGAAGCAAGTCTAGGTTAAAAATTGGGCGCATTGACTTTCTTGCAGCAGAAGAAGTGCAACTTGAATTAGCAAAACCTCAAATTATTCAGGTTGATGGTGATCTAATAGGCAAGGCAAGCAAGATCACATTTTGGATTGAAAAAGCAGCAATAAAAGTACGCCTCTTAAAAACTAGCTCTCAATAGTTTTAATCAAATCATCAAACTGACCTTCACTAGCATTGCTATCGGCTTTTAGTGAATACGAAATACCATTTTTATACCACTTGCTCAAGCATGCACCGTCGTGGTTGCATGAAATATCATAATTAACATCATCTTGACTATACGAAGTTGAAGTTTCATATGAGGTGTTATCACCGCTAATATCTTCTGCAGAGTCAGTTTTTGACGCTCGTGCTGTAATTGGCATATTACTAGATTTTCCATCAATCTGCGCAACTTTATCAAGTACAATTGAATACTTCTTGTCATTCAGGGGCATGTCAAAATTAAAGTTCAATTTACTACGGAATGCAGATGCATTTTCAACTTCTTCAACTGGATTTGTCCGTGTTTGAGATGAACTATCACTACCAGAACTAGTGTCAGAACTAGTGTCTTTCGCATTCTCAGTTTTTGCACCACAACCTGCAGACACAACTACTACGAACACAATACTTAAAACTACGCCTAATGCTTTAATAAACTTCATGCATATATTATACCATACTCTGTGGTATAATAGTAGTACTATGTATAGATCATCGGTTGTAACGCACGGCAGAAATATGGCTGGTGCTCGCGCGCTACTAAAAGCTGCGGGCGTGAATAGCAATGACTTAGGTAAAAAACCAATTATAGCAGTTGCAAACTCTTTTACTGAGTTTGTACCAGGTCATGTGCATTTAAGAGAAGTTGGAATTTGGGTTGCTGAATGTATCAAGTCCGCTGGTGGAATTCCGCGCGAATTTAACACAATTGCAATTGATGATGGCATTGCTATGGGGCATTCTGGTATGTTGTATTCTCTTCCCAGCCGCGAGATTATTGCAGACAGTGTGGAATATATGGTGAATGCACATCAGGCAGATGCGTTGATTTGTATCTCCAACTGCGATAAAATAACTCCAGGAATGTTAATCGCCTCAATGCGCCTGAATATTCCAACTGTTTTCGTAAGTGGAGGTCCTATGGAAGGTGGTCCTGGAAAAGGCGAACTCATCAAGGTTATGATAGCATCTGCTGACTCAAACTGCAGTGATGAGGAGTTGCTTCAACTTGAGAATACTGCATGCCCAACTTGCGGATCTTGTTCAGGTATGTTCACGGCAAATTCCATGAACTGTTTAACAGAAGCTCTAGGTCTTGCATTACCAGGAAATGGCACACTTTTAGCAACGCATTCACTTCGCAAAAACCTCTTTAAGCAGGCAGCTGAATTAGTAGTTGATCTGGCAAATAGGTACTACCGAGAAGATGATCACACAATTTTACCACTGCAGATTGCAACTAAGAAGGCATTTGAAAATGCAATGCGCTTGGACATCGCTATGGGTGGTTCTACAAACACAATTCTGCACATTTTAGCAATTGCTCATGAAGTTGATGATTCAATAAGCACAAAACTACAGTCAATCGATCCGCGCGTGAAAAAAAGTGTAGTTGGACTGGACTTGGTGAATTTTACACTGCAGAGTATTGAAAAGCTGAGCACAAATACACCATGTATATGCAAACCAGCACCAAATGGAACTGCACTTATTGAGGATGTACATCGTGCAGGTGGAATTCCGCGCATACTAGGTGAGTTGAATCGCGCGAACTTGTTAAATACAGATGTTTTAAGTATACACAGTGCGAATCTTGAGGATTACTTAATGCAGTGGGATATAAGGAGCAACAATATCTCTGCAGAGAACTCTAAGTTGTTCCTTGCTGCACCTGGTGGACATTTACCTGGTGATGCAAAAGCAATTCGTGCATTTTCACAGTCGTCGACATATTATGAACTTGATGTAGATTCTGAACGTGGAGTTGTCCGCGACTTGGAGCATCCATTTACAGAGGATGGTGGACTAGCTATTCTGCACGGAAACCTTGCCCAGAATGGGTGTGTGGTAAAAAGTGCAGGCATTGATAGTTCAATCTGGCATTTTCAGGGGCGCGCAGTTGTTGTTGAATCGCAAGAAGAAGCGGTTGAAGTTATTTTGAACGATAAGGTACATTCTGGTGATGTTGTTGTTGTGCGTTATGAAGGTCCAAAAGGTGGTCCTGGAATGCAAGAGATGTTATATCCAACCAGTTTCTTAAAAGGCAAGGGTCTTGGTAAAAAGTGTGCACTAATAACAGATGGACGTTTTTCAGGGGGAACTTCTGGACTCAGTATTGGTCATGTTGCTCCAGAGGCAGCTGCAGGAGGATTGATTGGGCTTGTTCAAACTGGTGACGAAATTGTTATTGATATCAATACTCGCTCAATTGAACTACTTGTTGATGAAGATGAATTGAAGCGTAGACAAGAAGTTCTTGAAACAAACGGTGGTTATATTCCTGGTGCGGAGGAAGCGCGCAATGGAGTAGGAAGGAACCGTGAAGTTTCTAAGGCTTTGCAAATTTATGCTTCACATGCTTTATCTGCAGACAGAGGAGGCGCGAGAGTATTAACGCAGCAGTAGAATATGTGCTATAATGTAAGTACGGAAACAGAAACAAGTAGTTCTGCTGTTTTGTTGTGTCCGAAATGGCGTCCAGAAACGTCTGAAATTCCCACTAATCCTGGCGTATACAAGTTCAAGGATGAGTTTGAGCGTGTGATATATGTTGGAAAAGCGAAGAGTTTGCGAAAACGGCTCGTGAATTACTTCCAAAATACATCTGCATTGCATCCGCGCACACAAAAGATGGTTGAGACTGCTAGAAGTGTTGAATGGACGATAGTTGCTAATGAAATTGAAGCATTAATTCTGGAGTTTCAGTGGATTAAGAAGTTTGAACCACGCTATAATGTAATTTTTCGCAATGATGACAAATCATATCCATATCTTGCAATTAGCAACGAGAAGTTTAATAGAGTATATATCACTAGGGAGAAACGTAATTCAAACAGTAAGTATTACGGACCATATCCTAAGACTTGGGCAATTAGATCAACTTATGAAATTTTACAGCAAGTATTTCAATTCCGCAGTTGTAAATGGAGCATTTTCAAACAAGCAAGTGATGATAATAGAGCATGCCTACTTGGACATATTGAAAAATGTCTAGCACCTTGTATTAAAAATGTGCCAGAGTATTCCGAGAAGATTAAACAATTGAAGAGTTTTCTTAAAGGCAATTTTGAAGAGGTTGTTGATAATTTGCGCAACCAGATGAATACTGCAGCTGATAGTCTGAACTTTGAGCTAGCAGCAAGTTTGCGCGACCAGATTACTGGTATTGAGATTGTACTAGATAATAACACAGTTGAATTGGATCGCACAACAAGTCTTGATGTTATTGCTATGCATGGTGACGAACTTGAGGCTGGTGTTCATGCATTTTTCATCAGGCATGGAAAGGTTGTTGGAGAAAAAGCATGGATTATATCACGAGGTGCATCGCTTGCTGATGGTGAAGTTATGAGTAGTATAATTAAGGAGTTGTATTTAGTCCCTAGTGCGCAAATACCACCTGAAATACTTGTTTCTGATTTACCCGATGATGTTGAAATTCTACAGAAGATGCTTAGTGGAATTCGTACAACTAATGTCCATTTACATGCAGGTATTCGGGGCAAGAAGCGAAATCTCGTTGAAAAGGCACAAGTTAACGCAAAAGAAGCTCTTGAACTCGCGCAAAAACGTAGAACTACTGATTTGAACTCGCGCAGTCGAGCACTTGAAGAAATACAAACTGCACTTGGACTTTCAACTGCTCCTCTGCGCATGGAATGCTACGATATCTCGCATACACAAGGTGAGTTTCAGACAGGTGCAATGGTTGTTTTTGAGGATGCACTGCCCAAGAAAAATAGTTACAGGTTGTTCAATCTACGAGGTGCAAAAGGTGATGGTGTGAATGACGATACTGCGGCAGTTTATGAAGTTATTATGCGCAGACTGGCGCGTTTGAGTTCAAATCATGGTGAAGAAGATAACAAGTTCTCCTACAAACCTGGTCTGATTATTATAGATGGCGGAAAACCACAAGTGCAAGCAGCAAAACGAGCAATGGATGATGCGAGCGCCCAATATGGAGTTGATAAAATACCAATTTGTTCAATCGCTAAGCGCCTTGAGGAAATCTGGTTACCAGATGCTGAGTATCCAATTATTCTGGCTAGGAATTCACTAGGATTGTACCTATTTCAGCAACTGCGTGATGAAGCGCATAGATTTTCAATTGTAAGTATGCGTAAACGGCGAGCAAAAAAGTACACACGAAGTATTCTTGATGATATTCATGGACTAGGGCCTAAACGACAAAAGATGTTGTTGAACAAATACAAAAGCCTGAAAAAGTTGGCGAGCGCAAGCGATAAAGAGTTGTTGTCCATGAACGGAATTACGCCTGAAATTGTACAAGAACTCAGAGCAGTTCTAGCTTACAAAACTACAGAATAATTGCATGATTTATTTGTAAATCACTCTGCTTCTGCGCGCATGTAATATCTGCACTAGTGGTTTAATGGCGTAATGCAATTTTTTGCATTACACTGCTCTCTCGCGCACATGCACATTCCGCACCGAGTTAAATTGAGTGATTTGCTTGCAAATCACACCTTCTTCCGCGCTCCAACACCAAGCAATAACATCATCAAGACTGCAAACCCAAGTGCTTTCACGTCCACACCAGTTTTTGCAAGTTTTGCGCCATCTGATTCTACCTCAACTAGTACTTGTGTTTTAATACTTGGGTTGGATAATAGAGATGCCGTGATAATATGAGGACTTGCATGCGGGAATGTAACTGTATTATCCTTGATGATGTCAGAATCTACACTTGAAGATAAGTCATAATCATGTAGTTTTGCTTCTACTTCTTCTCCATCATGAAGTTTTTCGTGCAAGAGAATAGTTATAGTACCGTTTTGGTTTGCATGTAATACTCCATTTGCATCAACCCATGCGCCTTGTATTTGGTTGGGGTTGATTATTAACTCAGCAACCGATTTTGGATCAACTGATGTTTGCACTGCTATAGTCTTAGCGATCCCAGTTTTATATACTTCATTCTCCTTTGAACGAGCGAAGATATAATAGCTAGTATTCGCCAAAAGACCAGAAAATGTAGTTTCTGCTTGCCAATTATCAGTTGGTAGTGTTGGAGTTGTTGAAATTGCATACTCTATTTGCTGACCTGTTTCAGACATCAAAGTTGCCTGGTTTATAGTAATGCTAGTTGTAGTTGTTGATGAGAGTGATAAATCAGATACTTTTGATCCGTCAAGCTTTCCTTTTTGTGTTCCATCATTTTCAACCTCTCCGCCAGGTTCTACGATTACGCGCCCAGTATTATCCACATGTAGTGTGCCGCCATCTGCAATATACAA
>JAIRWY010000064.1 GCA_031268675.1 Candidatus Ancillula glyptotermitis
GACAACATTAAAATAATATGTTATAATACTTAGGTGAAGTTTAGAAACGGTTTTAGATTGGGGCGCGTGGAGCGTATAGTAGTTGCTGTGTCTACCCCTCTTTTGCCCATGATTACACACACACACACACACACACACACACACACACCTTCTTAAACTAAATGTTTTCTCAAAGATAAGAAAAATTTTCAAAAGTGCATGCGCACAATTTTTTGCTTTATGCTCTATTTTAGTAAGTAAAATATCAGGACTTGTTGTCATCCAATTTAATAAAATTTTACCAGAATTCCAAAAGAATCCCCCCAGACTCTCAAATAGTAGACTCTCAAATAGTTTTGTAGACTCTCAAATAGTTTTTTTTGATAAAAGCGAGTCTAAATTCAAATTTTATGGCAGATGTAATTCTCGAATGGAGATGATGTCATAAAATAGGAAACAAGAAAGGGAGTGAGTCGTGAAAAAAAACGAATCGCAAAAAAACTCATCAACAGGTAGAATGCTTGTTGCATTAGTTTTGGTCTTGATTGGGCTAGGTACTGGTACTTACGCGTATCTAGACTATTCTCAGCATAAGCTGAATGAACTTTCTGGAGCTGGAAGCCCAGATGATAAATATGAGGTCAGGTTAGTAAATGACTTTGATCCAGCTGCTGCAAAAGGATGGAAATATGGAGCTAATCCAACAATTAGTAATAATGTGTCCATTTTGGCATCTGAAGATTCTAAACCAGCGTTTGTTCGCGCTCGTATATTAGAATATATGGATTGGGGAACTGCTAGCGGAGTAGCATACACACCTTATCGTTTTGCTCTTGATGGAAATGGTAAGTTCTACGAAGTTTCTGGAACCGAAAATGCTGCGGATGCATTGGCTACATTGCAAACTATAGCAGGTACAAAGGCAACTGGATCAGCGCTAACTGAAAATGATATATTCTGGTTAAAACCAGTAGAGTCGCAAGGAGTTGTTGGTGATACTGACAATGGCGGTTGGTTTATTAAGACTACTGGTAGTGCAAATGCTAATAACGGTATTCTAGGTTCTGCTTTTGCATATAAGGAATATTATGCTACTAACTGTGAAAGTGGTTATCCTGAAGCAAATGGTTCTCCTGTAGGAGATACTAACAAATGTTCTGCTGCAGCTGCAGCTGGAACAAAAGAGCCATTTATCGCAGGTTCAAAGAAATTGCATGTTGATAGTGATAATATAACTATTACAGATGATACTGCAACTGGAAGCGATGATACTCCAGATGAAGCGTCAACTGCTGATCAAGTAGCAATTGATGCTGGTTATGTTCCTGCTATTTATGGTATTACTCCTGGACCTGCTGTTACTACACCATCTTTTAGTGGAAGTAGTAATGAAGAAAAATCAGCAGCATTTAGGCACTATATTGACATAAACTACGGCAGGAATATTATTGCGCTCACTGATTGGACAAGTGGTAACTATAATGCTGATTTATGCGTTCCTGGACAAGGATGTAATACAACTCCTGAAACTAAGGCTAAAAAACAAGTTAATGCATGGATTGTTGATAACTCATCAGAGCATAAAGCTGAGGGCTGGGCATATTGGGGATCTCCTTTTGATCACAATAGTAATGGTGGCGATCTTGCTAAGAGTAGACTCCAAGAATCTTTGAGCTTGCGCGAGAATATGACTAAAGATTTTGATTATTCACAATATGTTTCAATGCAAGTTGCAACAGAAGATGAATTTGAAGGTGGTAATGCTGCTTGGAATTTCCCAGATCCTTCTTTTGAGATGGCAGTTCGAGGAGTTAATGTTGATTTTGGTAGTTCTACCGATACAGGTAGTACATTGTACGCTTTGCGACATACTGGTAACAGTGTTTATGATAATGTAAATGGATTAATTGAAGATGCTGAGCGTATCTCTCCTAATGATGAAGGTTATACTGCAGTTGCTGCAAAAGCTTCATTTACTCCATCTGGAACAAGTGTTGCAACACCTATTGAGACAACTTTGAGTATTCCTGCAACAGATCCATTTGCTACTGTTCAACAACAAATGGCAGTTTTAGGAGCAGGAGAGCCAAGTATTGGAAGTTATTGCGCAACTGGATCAAATGGTGTGAAACTTGAAGGTGGTAAGTTGATTATTCCTTCAGAGACAACTCGTTATTGCTATTTCTATTTAGCAGCAACTCCAAGTGGAGACAACTCATTTGTTGGCGCAGCAAAGAATCCTAAGATGTACAAGAAGTTTGTGGTAGATTATCCTGCTGCTTTGCAAAATACTACTCTTAAAGCGCTAAAAGCGGTAGTTGATGGTAATAATGTATCTTATGTAGAAGATGGTGATACTGCTATACCATTTAATATCAGTGACTTAAGGGCCAATATTGCAACAAATGCAATCTCAGGTGAGCAAAGTGGTACTAACTATGGTACTGATACAACACGGGTGCAACTTCCGAATAAGCAGTTCAAAGATTCAACTGGTGTTTCCTGGAGAATTATGAATACTTATGAAGCGGATGGCCATAAGTATTTAATGCTTACAACTAATTTTGCGGATGCGTTCAAAGATACTGTTAAGAATTATGTAGGAGGTTGTAGAACAACTGGTAATAATAGTCTTGCTCCTTGTCTTGCTTATGGCAGTGCAGAAAATACTGGTTATACGACATCGAACTTAAGAACTGCAATGACGGCAATAAAAGACGTTCTTGCTCCGGAACTTAAGATTAGAGCAGTTGGATCTGAAGGTGTTACTCAAGCTAGTGGTGTTATTACAAAACAAGGCGCAGTTGGAACTAATGAGGATGATGTAGCTACTAATTTTGATAATACTAATGGTGCTATACATTCTTTTAATTCTAATACAAGTGGTTGGATTGATTTTGATGGTGGCGAAGCTGGAGAACAAACATTTACATTACCAAGTACAGATGGTTCAGGAGATAAGGTGTTTGCTATGACATTTGCAGATAATGGTGCTGGTGGTCTTTGGTCAAATAGTACTAACTGTACTGTTAAGCCTGGCTGGAAAGAGGGCAATACGAGTTACTGTTCAAATGTTAAAATTCCAGCAGCACAGCATGTTATGGCTACTGCTAGTAATTGGGACGAAGTTTCTGCAGGTTACTGGTTCAGGAATAAAGTAAGCTCCAATGCGGGGTCCAATGCTTGGAGGGCGTACTACAATGGTAGTGTCGCTGCTGGCGATGTGACTAATGCCGCGACCTTCTCGGCGAGGCCTTCGCTCTGGGTACAAATCGATTAGGTTCGCGAGCGATAGCGAAGCGATAATCCCTTTCTGACTTTGGAGTTTACGACAAAGGAAGAAAGAAGCGGTACTAAAGAGTATGAAAAAAACAAATGGCAAAGTTCCATCTTTGGGAGTCGCGATAGCGGCTTCCAAAGATGCGGGCTTTATTTTTTAAGATAAACCTAAGGACATAAAGAAGGAATTTGGCAAGATATGAAAAGAATAATGTATAACCCGAAATATAACCCAAGATATAGGGATATGATTAGTTATTCATCATTATATCGTGCATGGGATAAATGCAAATTAGGCAAAAGGTATAAACGGGAAAAGATGGATTTTGAAATTGGACTAACTGGAAATTTGGCAGAACTTTCTGAAGAGCTTGAAAATGAAACATATAAAACACTTGGATATTACAGATTTAAGTTATATGAACCAAAAGAGCGAGAAGTTGCTGCTGCGCATTTTCGCGATCGAGTTGTTTTCCATTCGCTTTGTGATAATATTTTATCTCCTTTACTTTCTAGGCGTGTTATTTTTGATAATGCTGCTTGCCAAATAGGAAAAGGCACGCATTTTGCAATTAAAAGAGTTCGTAAATTTATGTCTGAATATTATAAGAAATATGGTTCTCAAGCCTATATTTTAAAATGTGATATATCTAAATATTTTGATAATATTGATCATGATATTCTAAAAGAAATGCTTAAAAAAGTGCCTTTTGATGAGCAGACTTATGCACTAATTGAGCATATTATAGATAGTTATTCTTCGGATGATGTACTTTTACCTTCACTCGGAAAACGTGGTCTTCCTCTTGGAAATCAAACTAGTCAGTGGTTTGCTGTATTTTATCTTAATTCACTTGATAGAATGGTAAAAGAGAAGTTGAGAGTTAAATATTATTCCAGATATATGGATGATTTTATTTTAATTCATCATGATCGATCTTTTTTAGAAAATGCACTTAAACAAATTGAAAAACACGTTAAATCACTTAATTTGTCCCTTAATCCAAAAACTCAAATTATTCCACTCAAAAATGGCTTTGACTATATTGGTTGGAATTTTAGGTTTGGCGAAAATGGTAAAATTGTTATGAGATTGCGCACTGCGACTAAAAGGCGATTTTATAAGCGACTAGATAAAATGATTTATGATTATAAACACAAAGAAATTTCAGCTCTTGAAATAAAACAAACATTAATGAGTTATAGGGGGTTAATTAAACATGGCGATACAAATTCTCTACTAATTAGTAGAATGAATAAATTTGTAATCGGAAATGATGCTAAAAAATACCGACAGAATCAAAGGGAAGGTATAACTTGCAAAGCATCATAATAAATGAACTTGGGAATACGCTATATTTGGCCACTGCGGGATCCAATGCTTGGAGGGCGAACAACAATGGTAATGTCAATACTAACGATGTGACTAATGCCACGAACAACTCGGCGAGGCCTTCGATCTGGATATGCTACTCGTACACTAGCAAGGTGTTGCTAGTGCATAGTGATTATCTGTTTGTACCCAGAGGAGTGTATTTCCTGGGTGGGTCATTTGACCTTCCTAAACACGGTCTAGATTTATTTGGACGATTTTTCTTCTTACACATTTTTCCAAATCTTCCAAATATTACTCGCATGGTGCTTATTTCTTACATTAGTACCATGCGAGATCTAGACATCTTTTTTTGGAGGTTGAAATGAGTCTAAATGCTCAAACGCATGACAAAGCCAATAAAAAAGCGAAAAATAAGGATGATTTGCTAGTTTTAACAGTTGCAAAAGAATTATTAGAGCGAGTTCTTGATTATACTAGTAAAAGTCCGAAAAGTGTTCGCTATGTATTTTCTACAAGATTGCAAAATCTGGCACTTGATATATTAACTCATGTTTTTGATGCAAACGAAATACATTATTCACTTGACGAAAATAAGTACAAGTATAGATATGAGATGCAAATTAAGGCGCATAGAAATATCAGATTATTAATTTTACTAGTAGATATTGCCCAGAAAGCGGATGCACTTACTTCAACACAAGTAAAAAATATTTCTACATATGCAGTAAGATTGAACAAACTACTTATTGCGTGGATAAAAAGCGACCTAAAGAGAGAGGAAGAAAATGCTAAAAAAGAATAACAAGGTTCTGAAAAATCCTAATCGAGCGATAAATAAACGGCGTAGAGTATTAAATGCACTTGGACAAGGACTTTCTTGGGCTTTTATTATAGCCATGATTGGTATTCTTGCTGTGTGTTTTGGAGCATCGCAGAAAGATTTCTCACTATTTGGTTGGCGTGAATATACAGTTCTGACTAAATCAATGTCTCCCGCTTTACCAGTGCAGTCGGTTGTGTTTGTAAAAGAAACTAAGCCTGAAGATGTCCACATCGGAGATATTATTACATTTGTTCAAAAAGATGGTAGAATTGTGACTCACCGAGTTGTTAATAAAATGTCCAATTATAAAGAGGCGAACCAAACAGCATTCAAAACCAAAGGAGATGCAAATCCTAGTGTAGATAATGAAATAATTTTGTCTAGTAATGTGAGAGGTGTTGTACGATTCCATGTTAATGAATTGGGTTATATTTTCTACTACATTTCAAATAATCTACTACTTGTATTTATAATTTATGCATCTTTAATAGGGGCGTTCGCTTTTTGGCAACGAGCAAGGGCAGACAAGCGCAAGGAAAATGCAGAAAATGAGGAAGAAAATTCTCAAGACTACAAACTGCTTGCTCTGGAGGCAGAAGTTGCAAAGGAAAAGGCGATGAGATTAGAAGCAGAACTTGGAAATCTAAGTCAGCCGAATGTGCAACCAGTTGTGCAACCAGTCATGCAATCGAATCCACAACCAAATGTGCAGACAAATCAGCTAAATGTGCAAGAATACAACGGTTATGCGTTTTCTACACCTGAATTTACTCATGAAATAGACGATAACTTCAATTATGAAAATCCACAAGATAATCCACCACCTCCTTCATTTGGATAATTTACAGAAAGCGGGATAAGACTTGAAGAGTATTGTTAAAATTGGAAGATTTCGTGTAATAGTTTTTGCACTGGTTTTTGCTATGCTAATTCTAGTATCTTCTATAGCACTTGCATTTATTGACTATTCACAGCACAAGTTAATAAATTTATCTGGTGAAGGTGAAAATCCAGAACTTAAATATAGTGTTGTTTTAACTAAATATGAAAAAAATCTGTTTGGTCAAACTAGCGAAAAAGTAGTTCCAAATACCAAGTTTAGACTATTTCAATCACTTTGTCCAGCAAACACGCTTGAAAGCCAGATGGAAAAGTGTAGAGCGGATCAAATTGCATCTGGACAAGAAGATAAACAAATTTTATCTGATTCTGAGACTGACGAATTAGGTCAAATACATATCTATAATTTGCCATTTCCAGTTGAATATGAAGAAAATAAGTTCAAATCTGGGGCAAGTGGATGGTATTATTTTACAGAGGTTGAAGAGGCACCTATGCACAGTAAAGATTCTGAACATTTTAATAACGGAGATTTAATGCTAGATGGTTCAACTTGCAAAGAGAGTCAAATAGCCAGCGGTTGTGAATATACGCTAAATAACTACTACTTCAAAATTCCAGATGAGCCTAAAAGAGGAGAGATTGTTTTGCAGGCGTTTAACAAGGTAAAGCCAACTCCAGATGAAATTACACCTTTTAGAATTTCTAAGACAGTTCAACCAACTTGTAAAGTGCCAGAAAATCATATAAATACAACTTCTGGTGATACAACTTCTTCAAAACAGGCAGATGATAATGCAAAAACTGGTAATTCTACAAGTAGTCCTAAACCTGAGCCAGAAAACTCATCACCTCCAAATTCATCAACTACAAGTTCTCCAGCGGTTACAACAACAGGAAGTGCATCCGCAGGAAGTATACCAGATCAGCCTAGTGCTTCGCCAACGAGCACAGGGCAAAAAATTCCTGATGAACCAAATCCAGCACCTAGTACAGTTCAAGAGCCAAAAACTGCAGACAAAATTAAACCAGCTGCAGATGAGTGCGAACGAAATGAGTTAACAGATGTCCAAAAAGGGCAGTTGTTTGCATTTAAGGTTCATTTTTATGCGCCTGATGATGTTGAAGAAAAGCATGAGTTGTACTTTAATTACCATTTGCAAGATGATGAAAAAAAAGTAGAACATTATGTTCCTAGAGTAGATAATGATTCAGAAAAAATAGATATTGATGGTAAAGAAATGCCAATAAAGGCAAATACAATCTACTTAAAGCATGGGCAAGTTGCTGTATTTGACGATGTTCCAATAGATCTACACTATCGCATAGAAGAAGACCGTTCAAATTTCAAACCAGATGATAATACTATTTATAACCCACAAATTGAGCAAACTAGTGGAATAGTTGTAAAACCAGAACAAGTAGAAGAGGCAGAAAAAATAAACTTGGTTAAATTTGTAAACCAGATTGTTGATGAAACTTCACCTTTAGGGTCGTTGGAAATTACAAATACAGTTCAAGACACATCTGGTGGACTTGCTCCAGATCATATATTTGAGTATGACTACTGTATAGGGCCTGGAGAAAGCAAGAATTCTGATACTCAAATACCTTTTACTGCGGCGGATTCTCCAATTGACTTCAAGAGTTATGCAGGTAGAGAGCAAGACTTCTTCGGTTGCCATAAGTTTGTTCTAAAAGCGGGGGAGAGCATTAAATTCATCAACATTCCGCCTGTTTACAACTTCTCTAAACTGCCTGGTTATGAGAACTTTGAGGACAAGAATTACGAGATAACATTTGTGGTTGATCAGCAGAATGCGAAGTATTTTACAACAGTTGGAGATAATCCAGTAAGTGGAATTATTGCAGGAGATGTGCATATTTACGTCATCAACCGTTTTGAACTTCCAACTTGTGAGGCTGGTTATCACTTTGACATTGATAAGGATTCTTGTGTCCCAGATAATCCAACTCCTCCAGAGCCTCCGATTTGCCCAACTGGAGAGCATTTGGAAAATGGTGTATGCGTGCCAGATGGTCCAACTCCGCCTGTGCCTCCAACTTGTCCAAGCGGTCAGCATGTGGAAAATGGTGCATGTGTTCCAGATAGTCCAACTCCACCACCTCCAATTAAATGTCCAGTGAATTATACACTAGTTGGGGATAAATGCGTTCCGAATGGAACACCAAATATACCACAACCAGATAATAAACCAGCCGTGAATCCTGCAGATTTAGCACGCACAGGTGTTTTCTTCTTAATCCCACTACTGTTTATAATCTTGTGCCTATATCTTGGATTTGGCACTAGAAGAAGAAATGCACTACACAAGCGCACAGGATAGTGCTTTTGCTGCTTGCTGGCGTGCTTGCATTTTGTCAAGTATTTGTTTTGCTTGTGTTTGTGCGGTTTTCTGCTTGCTGGGTGCGAGGTGCTTGCATTTTGTCAAGTACTGTGCTGGGTATGTGCTGTCCTTCTCAGAGATATAAAGCACTTTTCTAGTAAGAAGTTGTTCAACTTTGTCTGACTACCAGTTTCATAAAAGTCAGCAAGTAGATCGCCAAGTACTTGTTTATTTTCTGAGTGTGGAGCAATCCAACCAACATTTGACTTTATCAGAACATGATTTGCCATAAGTTGTGCGGTACGCTTATTGCCGTCGCTGAACCACTGTCCTCGCGTAATTTCACCAAGTAGTTTTAGAGCTTTCTCAACTGGATCTGTGATATTTAAGGCATTTTCAAGAATTTGAGCAACTTCTCCATATACAACAACCTCATTTGGCTTGTAGGTTGTGCCGCTTATCTGCACAGGAAAGGTCCTGAGTTTACCTGCGTTGTTTATAAGCCCACCCTCACCGTTTATGCGGTTATACTCGCACATCGTTTGGTAATCTGGCTCAAAATCAACCTGTTCAAACAAGAACTCCCAAGATCGCTTCAAGTTGTTAATAGTTAGCGCAGCTTTTAGGTCAAGCGTTTCAGGAATTCTGCCATTCAGAACTTCTTCAGTCTCTGGAAAAGTTACTGTATGAGTCAACTCTAGTGCGGCTTCTTTCCAGATTATATCAGCAACACTTCTTCTTACCTGGAACCTGAAATGCTCAACGTAGTCGCGATCAGCTCCTGAACTGCCGCTTAATACACTAGTGCTGTCTTCTTGTTCCATATATTTCTCTCTTCTGCCCCTTATTTTCAGCAACTGTAAAGTTACAACCACTCGATTGTATTATACCACACTTCTTTTTGTTCGTCAACTTAATGTAAATGAATGTAAAAATGTACTTGACATTGTATATTCAGGTGTGGTATAATAGAAAGCATTAGTAATTAGTTAATTGAAGAAAGGACTAATATGGCAAAGAATATTTCTGGTTATATTAAACTCCAGATTAAGGCTGGAGAGGCTAATCCTGCACCTCCTATTGGACCAGCTCTTGGTTCACATGGTGTTAACATCATGGATTTTTGTAAGGCGTACAATGCTGCAACAGAAGATAAGCGTGGGCAGGTTATTCCTGTAGAAATAACCGTATACGATGACCGTTCATTTACATTTGTGCTCAAAACACCTCCTGCAGCTGAACTTATTAAAAAGTCAGCAAATGTTAAAAAAGGTGCCTCAAATCCTCTGACTCAGCGAGTTGGTGAAATTAGCAAAGCGCAAGTTAGGGAGATTGCTGAAATCAAAATGCCTGACTTGAATGCAAATGACTTGGATATGGCAGATCGCATTATTATGGGAACTGCAAGATCGATGGGAATTCATATAGTTGACTAGTAGAAAAAGTGGGAGGGTAACCATATCCGAACCACAACCGAATAATTGAAAGGAATATAAATGGTAAGAAGGTCTAAAAAATGGAAGGTTGCGGCTGAACTTATTAACCGCGATCGTGCATATGACATAAATGAGGCATTAGAATTGTTGAAGAATGCATCAAATAGGAAATTTGACGAAACTGTTGAGGTAGTTTTCCGCTTAAATGTGGACCCTAGAAAGGCAGATCAGGCAGTTAGAGGAACTGTTAATCTACCAAATGGTACTGGAAAAACTGCACGCGTTGTTGTAATTGCACAAGCGGATGCAGCAAAGTCAGCACAAGATGCTGGTGCTGATGAAGTTGGTAGTGATGAGCTAATTGACAAGATTTTCAAGGGGTACACTGATTTTGATGCATTAGTTGCAACACCTGATATGATGGTAAAAGTTGGTAAACTAGGTAGAGTGTTAGGTCCAAGGGGTTTAATGCCTAATCCAAAACTGGGAACAGTTACTATGGACACTGCAAAAGCTGTTGGTGATATCAAAGGTGGAAAAATTGAATTTAGAGTTGATAAAAATTCAAATCTTGCATTCATAATTGGAAAAGCGTCGTTCTCTGTTGAAAAACTTGCACAGAATTTTGCTGCTGCTGCAGATGAGATTTTGCGTGCTCGTCCATCAACTATAAAGGGCAGATATATAACAAAGGGAACCATATCTACAACTATGGGTCCTGGTGTTCCTCTGAACTTGTTGACAATACTTTAGGTTGTTAACACTTAGTTTTTAGGTTGTAGTTATTCACATTTTGAAAATGCTATCGGATTTTACACTGTCAGTGATGTGTTATAGTTCTTTTGTAATTGAACGAAAGGAATATATGGAATTAACAGAAGAGCAGATAGCAATTAAATTTCGTGAAGCTGAAAGAATTCTGATGTTTACATACTGTAATCGCGCTGAAGATGTTACTAGATATTGGGATTCTAGTGCATTGCTTAGTATCGGATCTGATTTTAGTAGTTGTTTTGTATCACAACAAGAAGGATCTGAAGAATTTAGTGTAAGCAATTTTGACAACCTTGACAAGAATATGGACATGGCTTTGGGCGAAGTAGATGCATTTTTGGACAAATGCGATCAACGTGATTCACAATCTTTTACGCAATCGGAAGATTGTCTAGCACCTGAGATCGTTGATGGTGATTTTGCTCTGTCACTAATACAATCAATCAGAGAAGATAAACTTGAAGAATTAGAGCTTACTGAGACATTTGATATATCACAAAATATGGCTAGACATCTAAATGACTTGAAAAGTGGATTCTGTTCAAAGATTCAACTTCAAATTACACTCCAAGTACCATTGAGCGGCGAACGAATACTTCTTTTTCATGGTTGTTGGATTCTGGGAAAAACTGGTAGTTGGAAATGTATTGAGTATATAGATGAGAACTCGTTGTTTATCGATGATACAACACCTACTGGAATAGTAAACTACATCAAAGGAGTTTTGGAGGTGCAAACTGCACTAGCGCCAAATGCATTAGTGCATTAACATACTGGTATATTATGAGTAGAAAAAACAGAAGAATTTGTGAAGACATCAAGGAAATCAGTGAATATGCTGCTTTTGGTGGTTATACGCATGTGGAAACAAAAAGAGGTGTTCAATATCAGGTGAGTCGTACTATTAGAGGGCGGTCAAATTACAAATGCCCAAGTTGCAACAACATTATTTTGTCTGGAAAGTCAAGTGTTACAGTAATTGAGGTAAACCACTTCTTTGGATCAGATGCAGCATTAGACGACAGACGACACTGGCATGATTCTTGTTGGAGGAATTTTCAATGAAGAAGATTACACTTTCACCTTCAAGGGTCAAGGATTTTTTGCAATGCCCATTGATGTACAAGTTTAAAACTGTTGATTTACTTCCATCTCCTCCTTCAATAGAGGCGATTAGAGGTACTCATGTGCACCTTGTGCTTGAAACACTTTATGGTCTAGATGCCCACAAACGCTCATTGGAGACGGCATTAGAACTTGGAGTTTCAGTATTTGAGAATGTTATGGATGATATCAAGTCTAAAGATGCGCTTGCCATACTACAGGAAACAGTAGATGATTCCAAGAAGAGGGATGAGTACTACGAGCAAGTGAACAACTGTATTTACAACTACTTCAAACTTGAAAACCCTAAAGTTTATGAACCAGCTGCACTTGAAACTTGGATTAAGACTACACTTGAATATAAACAAGGTGAAGAAGAAATTTCAGTGGGTGGTATTATTGACAGACTGGAAATTGCAAGAACTGGAGAAGTGCGCATTTCGGATTATAAGACTGGTAGTATGCCTAATGTGCAATTCCAAAATGATGCACTGTTTCAGATGTTCTTCTATGCCTTAATTTATGCGCGAGAAAATGACGGCAAGTTGCCCAAGATGGTGAAACTACTATACTTAAAGGATGCAAATGTTATTGAACGAGAACCAACAAACCAGAACCTGCAAGAAACAGAAGAAGTAATTCTGTCTGTTTATGGCCAAATTCAAGAAAATCTAAAGTCTGGACATTGGGAAGCAAGGAGTTCGCCACTGTGTAATTGGTGTGCATTTCAGACTAGATGTCCACTTTATACAGATGCAGGTTCAATTCCGACAATTCAAGATAGGTATTAAAGTGCAATCCTTAGTACTTTTTCTAGCTGAGTATACTGGTCGGGCATACAGGAATTGAAAGCGCCAGCGGCAAGTCTCGTATACGAGACAATTAGATAGCGATGATGTCGCAGGTTCAATTCCGACAATTCAAGATATGTATTAAAGTGCAATCCTTAGTGCTTTTTCTAGCTTAGTATACTGGTCGGGCATACAGGAATTGAACCTGCGACCTCTTCGTCCCGAACGAAGCGCGCTACCAAACTGCGCCAATGCCCGTGCAGTCAAATACAATTGAGTTTATATTTACAACACCTACATTATAGCACAATCTTCTTATATGTCGGTGATTGTGCATACAACATATAAAAAACAAAATGTCATACCCCATGTGGTATAATGTAACTATGTCCAAAATAAGTGATAACAGTATGCTTAAAATAGTAGCAACTGCGACTAGTCTTATGCCTAGCAAGCAGTTCAGGAATTACCGTGAGATTGAAGACTTGCATGAGCAATTTATATCTGTTTTGGTTGAAGATATTGAGAGCAAAAAGTATTTATTAGTTGCGCCAAAAAATGGCAGTTCAGATTCTGTAGTAGAGCATTTTCATGAAGAGATAAAAATTACAGAGTCTATTGCAGATGGTTTTAAGAAGAAGAAATTGCATACACATTTTGAAGTTCCACATATTGTTGCACATAACTCAAAAGTTGCTGTATTTATTCCATATTCAGGGCGTGCATTTGCACCAGGTGCATTATCTGGTAACCAAGTGAAGGCATTAGCAACTGCGCTTGCTAAAATACATTCTGCTTCATTTGCTATAGTTGAAGATAACAGTGCGATTATAAACAAAATCGTTGAAACCAACGCCCAAACTAGAGTGCGGTTGATTTCTGCTTTAGATGAAATTTCTGCACTTGGTCTAATTCCTGTAACTTTAATCAGTAAATTTCAGGATTTCTTAAATCTTGATGATATGTGGAGTTATACATCAACAGTTATTCATGGTTCGATTGTGCCAAGTAATGTGCTTTTTACAGGTGAAGGAGTTTCATATATTTTAGAATGGAGTAGGATTAGAATTGGTGATTATGCTTTAGATTTGGCTGGAATTGTGCCTGCATTAACTAATGATAATACCACAATTTTCTTTGAAACATACCGCAAGGCAAAGTCAAAACTAGGAAGTCGTTCTCGCTCTGATCAAAATCTGGATAAACGTGTTGAGTTTTATTACCAATTTGAGTTGGCTGAGAAGCTCTTAGTTGCCCAAAAGCAAGTAAATGAGGAGACCGTTTCAAAGCTTGTTGAAGAGTTGGAATTACTGGATAAAAAATTAACGCTTGGTCAGGAATTAGACCTTGTTGAAGCAGAAGCTCAAAAAATTACTGAGCAGAAGAGAATGCATGCAGAGAATTTGGCAAAACAAGATGTACAGTTTACGCAGAAGATGATGCGTTCTGAGATTGTTTCGTTGACTTCTGAACATTCTCATAATACAGGTGCGGTTAGTAGTTCTAAAACTAAAAATGAGTCAAGTGAGGCAATTGGGCAAGAAACAACTAAACTACCAGTTGGACCACGTGCATCATTTGAAGCTCCAGTAATTCATGCACCTAAGGAATCTGTGGCTGGAGTTCAAAGTCGTAAACAATTCAATATTGAAGATTTTCTGGAAGATTAGAATGGGGGAGTAGAAAATGGTAGCATTTGCAAAGAGTACGATTGTTGGTTATCCGCGAATTGGAGCGAATCGCGAGCTGAAGAAAGCGCAAGAAGCATATTGGGCTGGAAGGATTAACTTAGATGAGCTTAAAAGTACGGCAAGTTTGTTGCGTATAAATACTTATGCGAAACTTAGAGAACTTGGTTTAACTGAGGATTTCTCAATTCCAGCAACTTTTTCATATTATGACCAAATGTTGGATGTTACAACTGCTTTTGGTGCTATTCCTGAGCGGTTTGAATGGATGCGGCATACTAACGAAAATGCGTATTCAACTGTTGGAGTAGATGGACAGCGCGAGTTGAATAGTTTTGGAGAACGTATGCGTCGCCCAAGTGGAATTGACGAATTAGATTTGGATACATATTTTGCTATTGCTCGCGGACAACTGGCTCCAGATGCGCATATAAACCATAAGAATTCTGATGCTGAACGCAAGATATATGCTGCGGAAATGACTAAGTGGTTTGATACTAATTATCATTATATAGTGCCAGAATTGACTAATTCTACGCGTCTTTCACTCTCAAACTACGAGCTTGTTCGTCAATTTGAAGAGGCAAAATCAGCTGGTTTTCTCGTTAGACCTGTACTTATCGGTCCTATAACATTTTTGGCGCTTTCTAAGTATCAAGGTGTTCATTTTAAGCAGTTGGTAAATGACTTAATAGCGTGTTATGCGAGGATTATGAACCAACTTGCTATTTCAGGTGCTGAATGGATTCAACTTGATGAACCAGCGCTGATTTCGCAAATGCATGGTTTAGAGCCTGAAGATATTGAATATATTGCAAATAAATGCTATTTGGAGTTTGCAAACATCTCACCAAAGCGCCATGAGCGTCCTAATATCTTGGTGAGCACGCCACTTGGGAAGTTAGATGATCATTTTGAACTTGCTGCGAACTTACCAGTTGAGGCATTGCATGTTGATTCTTCAGTTGTAGATAGATATTCAGAATCTGAACTTAAACAACTTGGAAGTGGACGAACGCTTGTGCTTGGTATAGTAAACGGTAGAAATATCTGGCGTGCAGATCTAGGAAAAATGCAGGAAGTTGTATCAACAGCTAGAAGTGCAGTGGAGAGCGTCGGCGGTTCATTATCAATTTCAACTAGTTGTTCTTTGCAGCATGTTCCGCATTCACTAGATTATGAAAAGAAGTTGAAGCACACTTTTCCAGAGTTGATCAGTAATTTGAGTTTTGCTGATGAGAAGATTGGAGAGGTTGTCGCACTAAGCAATGGCTATTATGATGTAGAACGTCCAACCCAAAAAGTTCTTAATGGCAGAAACCTTGAAGAAATAACCAGTAGATTGGCAAAGATCGGTGAAGATAATTTGAGAAGAGAGTCAATTCAAGAGAGAAAAGATGCACAAAGGGCAAAATTAAATCTTCCACTTTTACCAACAACAACAATTGGATCGTTTCCACAAACTCAGGAAATTAGAAAAATCAGAGCATTATTTAAAAAAGGTGAAGTTACTAGCATAGACTATGAACAGGCGATGAAAAAGGAGATTGCTGATGTTATACAACTTCAGGAAAAAATTGGACTTGATGTTTTAGTGCATGGAGAAGCTGAGCGAAATGATATGGTTCAGTATTTTGCGGAAAACTTTGAGGGTTTTAGTGTAACTGAAAATGGTTGGGTACAGTCATACGGCTCAAGATGTACAAAGCCTAGCATTCTTTGGGGTGATGTTTATAGAGAAAGAGCGTTTACTGTTCCATGGATTACATATGCTCAAAGTCTCACTGATAAGCCAGTAAAAGGTATGCTTACTGGACCTGTTACAATTCTGGCGTGGAGTTTTGTGCGCGATGATATACCGAGAAGTGAAGTTGCAAACCAGATTGCGCTTGCACTTCAAGATGAAATACTTGATCTTGAACATGCAGGAATTAGTATTATACAAGTTGATGAGCCAGCACTTCGCGAACTCTTACCGCTGAAGAAGGCAGAACAAGCAGATTATTTGAGGTGGTCGGTGAACTCGTTCCTTTTAGCAACTTCTTGTGTAAAAAAACACACGCAGATACATACACATCTGTGTTATTCTGAATTTGAGGTTATACTTCCTGCAATTATAGGACTAAATGCTGATGTAACTTCAATTGAGGCTGCTAGAAGCAAGATGGAGATTGTTAAACAGCTTGCTAGTGCAAAATATCCGCTTGGAATTGGTCCTGGTGTTTATGATATTCACAGCCCACGCATTCCAGATAGAGAAGAAGTTGTGCAGTTGCTTAAAAGTGCAGTTGATGAATTTAAGGCGGAAAACTTGCAGCTTGAAAATCTTTGGGTAAATCCAGATTGTGGACTTAAGACGCGAAAAGAAGCGGAATCAACACAAAGTTTGGAAAATATGGTACAAGCTACTCAAATTGTACGAATTCAGATATAGAGCCACTTTATCACTGCTTGCGTATAAGGACTTATTCCTGCTTTTGTATGAAGAGTAGACGAAATCTGCCGATTTGTACTTCATCACCGTTTTTTAGTAGGCATTTAAGTTCCTGTAGTTGTTCGTTTACATATGTTCCATTGAGCGAGCCAACATCCTCAACATAGAATTTTGTGCCAATTCTAGTAAACTCAGCATGGCGTCTTGAAACAGATGGATCATCAAGAAAAATACCTGCATGCTCCTCACGACCAGCAGTTGTTAAGTCATTGTCTAGTAAAAATCGTTGTCCATCAGTTTTTGTGGAGATTAGGAGTGCATGCATAATATCTAGTTCACTAATATCAATCTCATTCTTACTTAACGAGTTGACTCCAAGCAGTGGTTCGTTAATACGAGGTATTCCTATATTTGTTGCATCTGATATCTTCATGTTATACTCCTACTCATTTCCACTACTTTCATCATCACTTATATCATAAACAATCAACTCATTGATAAAAGCACTATCCATATTTTGATAAATTGGCTCCGTTATACTCCATATTTTGTTTGCCTCATTTTGTTTACCTTCAGTTTCAAGGACTAGTGCTTGTGCCTCCATTAGACGGAGTTTTAATTCGGTAGACAGACCACTTCTGGACATTTCTCGTTTAAGAGTTTCCATTGCTGGTTTGAATTTACCAATATCAGAATATGCACCGGCAAGAACAATAGACATCTCAATGTGTGCAGATAAAGGCAAACTCATTGCTTCTGGGGAAATTGCAATTTCAAAAACCTGCATTGGCTGCCCTAAACCTCTATAAGAATCTGCTATAATTGGCAGATAATCACTAAGTCCGTTAAGTCGTCTAGCAGTCTTAAGTTCACGAATCGCCAAACTCCATTCACCTGATTTATAAGCAGCAAGCCCAAGCATTTCTCGTACAACTGCGAGCCTAGACACTATTTTTACAGCTTTCTTTGCCTCTTCTAGTGCTTTTTGGGGGAGTGTATCTAAATATCTATATGTTGAAATGATATACTTCTCAATCAATTTAGACTTTTCGCTACCAAGTAGTGCTATTTCGTTCTTATAGGCCATAGGAATTACATCCAATGAGTAATCTATGTCTGCTTGATCGAATCCACTAATTTTATTATTTACTGACTTTTTCATACTATCCTTACAGCTGCAATATTTTTCTTACCCTTACGAAGAAGAATTACCCGACCATTTAATACATCTGCATTCTCAATCGCTCTATCAAATGACTCCACTTTCTTGTTATTTATATAAAATCCACCAGAAAGGAATGTTTTCTTGTAGTCATTAAAACTATTTGCCAACTTTGATGCAATAAACTGCTCTGAAATCTTATCTCCTACTTTTGCTTTAACTACTTCAAGACCTGCAATCGCAGCAATAATTGTACCTTTATCTAGTTGAGTAAGATCACCACGCCCAAATAGTGCATTTGATGCCTCAATTGCAAGCAAAAGTTCTTCTTCACTATGAACAAAACGAGTAACTTCCTCCGCTAGCTTTCTCTGGGCATTCCTCTTTTCTGGATTTTCTTGCACTTCTTTTTCTAGCTCAATAATTTCTTCCTGAGGCAGAAATGTGAACACTTTGAGCAACTTTACTACCTCTTCATCTGCAACATTCAGCCAAAATTGGTAAAATTCATACACGCTCATCATGTTTGAGTCTAGCCATATTGCGCCACCTTCTGATTTTCCAAATTTAGTACCATCTGTTTTAGTTATTAGTGGAGTTGTCATAACATGTACAGATTTTCCTGTCATTTTGTGTATATAATCCAAGCCAGAAGTGAGATTGCCCCACTGATCTTGTCCACCAGTTTGAAGAATTACATCATATTTTTTGTGCAACATGTAAAAATCATATCCTTGTAAAATTTGATATGAGAATTCCGTAAATGACAACCCAGAATCAGACAGCCTTGAAGCAACGGTATCTTTTGCGAGCATAGTTCCAAGCCTAAAGTGCTTCCCAACATCCCGCAGAAAGTCTAATGCGCTAATTGTAGACAGCCAGGAATAGTTGTTCTCTATAATGACTGCATTTTCTCCACTAGATGTTAAAAAACGTTTTAACTGGGAATTTAACCCTTCACTCCAAGTGCTCACAGTTTCAATGTCGTTGAGCACGCGTTCACCAGTTAGACGAGGATCTCCAATTAGCCCAGTACCACCACCGATTAGGCAGATTGGTTGATGTCCAGCATTCTGTAAATGCCGCATCAAAATCAACTGCACTAAATTTCCGTGATGAAGAGATGGCGCAGTTGGATCAAAACCGCAATAGTAAGCAATTTTCTCGCCACTAAGCAATTTTTCAAGTGCATTTTCATCCGTCGATTGTGAAAACAAACCACGCCACTTCAATTCTTCTAAAATATTCACGCTGACCTACCTGGACTCGAACCAAGACTAAAGGAACCAGAAACCTTCGTGCTACCGATTACACCATAGGTCAGTGTATTTTACAGTATACCATAACTTTTTTAGCTTGTCAACATTATAAGAAGTCCAACTGAAGATTTTGGAAAATCTGTTTCAAAATCTGGTCTTCTAAACGCTTGTAGACTAATATCTACTTGAGTTTTACGCTAGTAACTGATAACTTTCTATCCTTAACAACAAGAAGTGGCAAGTAGATGATGCTAAAACAAGCCAATAAAATAACAGATGCAACAATTGCAGAACTTGCCCTTAAAACAACAGCAGATGATGCAATCGACAGCATGATTAAACCAAGTTCTTGCACCAGAACACCTGTATATTTACTTATGCCCCTGCCAGAAGCGGTCTGTAAGAAGAGTTTCCTCAAAAACTTGTTGATGTATATCGCGAAGCTGCAGTAAAGTGAGAGCACTAGTGTAATCAGGAGCACGCAGAAACTAGTAATTTGTCCAGTTAATTCAATATGCAGCCACTGAAATGTACTTTTTGCATATTCCATAGTATCAGTAATTCCTAAAACTGTTTCCATTAGCTTGGAGTTCTTTAATGTGCTTAGTAAATGCTCCTTGTTGGTAAATAACAATTGGGCACTTGAGAGTGAATTTAATTGTTTTGTACTACTCCAAGAAAAACCATCTGGAGTGATAATTAAAAAGCAGTTTTTATAACTTCTATTTGCATTATTACCATAATCTGGAAAAGAAGTTAGATGATTATCGTATTCAATGTATTTGATTTCTGGGCAAATTTGATCTCCAATATAATATTTACTGCATATACCTTCTTCTACTTTTTCTTGTCCAATATTTGACACAGTATTATCCTTGTATTTTGGAGAAAGTACCTGAATTACCGCACTTCTTGGATTATATCCACTTATCTCTTCAAGTCCTGAAATTTCCATGTATTTCCTATTTACAACCACTAGATTTGGACCATTTGTTGGACTTGGTGTAGTAAGATATGAGTATTTTGCTTCTACAACTTCGTTCTGTGCATAAAGTGGATTAAGGGCATTTTTGAACCGCTCTTGGTAGCTATCCCAAATTTCTTGATCACCATTAAGCTCTCCCGCACCTACGTTTACTCTATATAGATGTGAATTGTAATTCCATGATGAAAAATACTTATTTTCAGCTTGCAATTTTGATACGTTAGTTAGTAATCCACTCGCAACTGCAATAAAAATGATATATATTGACAATCTAGTGATTTTGAAAATAATATTAAAAGCAATATAGTGATAATCGCCTTTTATTATTTTGTATAGAGAATTTTTTGGAATATATATAAAAATAAAAGAGAAAAAGATCCCAATAATAAGGAAGAATAATGCAAAAAGTGAAAAAATTTCAAAAAATAATAAAAACTGACTAAGTCCGTTATATATTAGCAAAAATACAAAATCAAATATTGATACTAAAATAAAACCAAAAATATACAATTTTATAATTCTATTTACAAAATATTTGCGAATAGAAAAATCTCTATAGCCAGAAATTGAAAATATAGACATTAATTTCTGTTGTTTATTTGATAAATATAGTATTGATATTATAAATAGTAAAATTAAAACAGTCAGAATAGATAATGCCGACAATTGAAATAAGTTCATGAAGATTGCAAGAAATCCACTTGAATTTTCCTTCCAAATTATACTTATTCCAAGTTTTTGCATCACATCTGAAAATTTTGAATAATCAAAATTTGCTTTATCAACTAAGTAGTCGCCAACAATTGCAACTTCATTTAGCATATCAGTATACGGCAATATTTGATTATTTACTTCTCTAGAAAAATTAGGATATTTTTGAATTTTGCTATTACCGAATTTGTATAAATTCCAACCTAAATACATTCCATCAGAATTTGGAGAGAGTCTATATGCATTAACATTAAAATCACTCACTTCTTTATTGATCGCATTAAGTAAGTCTTCGGCTTTTATATTATTTGGAACTTGTTCAATATAAAATGTAGATTCTGTTCCATATGCTGGAATCTGCTCGTCAAGAGTTTTTAAGTTCGTAAAGTTGAGTATAGAGATGCATAGTAGAACTAGAACAGATAAACTGAAGAATAGTTTATCTCCAATTATTTTATTATGCCTAATAATATTTTGCACTAAAGTTCTATTTTTTTGTCGCATATTTTTACCACATTCTCATCATGTGTTGATATAACAATTACATTATCTTGATTTGAGATACTCTTGATTAACTCAATAATATTATTAGCATTTTGGACATCAAGCGAAGCAGTTGGTTCGTCAATCAAAATTAAATTATAGCGCTTTATCAAAACTTTTGCTAAAGATACTCTTTGCTGTTCACCTCCGCTTAGCGCGCAAATTTTAGTGTCTAAATTTTTATCTAGTTTTACTTTATTTAGCGAACTCTTAAATAGAACTGCTTTGTCATTCTGTTTTAATTTTAAGCCATAAGTTGCAATGTTCAAATTATCATATATGCTTAACTCATCTATAAGTCCAAAGTTTTGAAACACAAAACCAATTGATGTCCTGTAATTTTTAAGTTTTTCCCCATGCCTCAAATTCACAATTGTATGATTATTGTAGAGCACATCTCCACTGTCAAAGTCCTCCAATGCAGTTTAGTAGAGTTGTTTTTCCACATCCGCTAGATCCAGTTAATGCAACAATTGACCCAGTATCTGCAGAAAAATTAACATCTCTTCATAAAACCTTGCCACTGAAGGACTTTGAAAGATTAACAGCTTGTAGCATTATCTATTCTCCAAGCTGCAATACCAATTCCAGTGCCAAGCAATAGAGCTGATAAAGCACCTGTTGATGCTATTTTGCGTAATTTATTCATAATCATCTCCTTAACTTTAATAAAATTACAAGTAGCATTATAACATACAACTTTAAGTTTGTCAAGTGTTTTTTTAAGGAATACTAACCTTTTGGATTATTTATGCAGTTTAGGAATGTTTGGGAATCATGAGTATTTGAAGAACTAGTACTATCTAAATATTTTTGAACTTCACCATGTCTTTTACCATCAACATCACCTGAATCATACTTATATTCGTCGGTGGTATAGGTTTCAGGTACAAGATTTTTTGCTTTTAAGCAACTAATTCGTTCCTCATCTGTAATAGTAACTTTTCCAAGATTTGGATAATGTATTGCGTTATAGACCAACTGAAGATTAAAGAGATCTGTTTCCTTATAGCATCTCATTTGACTAGCAGATATTTGTTCAGACTGTTTATTTTTGAGCTTGATGTCGTCAGGAATATCCTCAGGTGCTTTTACACTTTCAGTATCTGGATAATTCGGGTTTCTATCAAACGTCACTTCATATCCTTGCGTCTTCATGCATACTACGTACATATTCTCAATATCTACCATATCCTGCTCAGAAAAATCACCATCAGAGAGCAACTTTGAAGCAGCTTGATTGGTGGTATTCTTGTATAAGTTATAAATTTCAGATGCATGATCTCCAGTAAACTTAGATTTATCTATACTCCTGCTATTTTCAGATGATTGTACAATACTGTTTTCCGAACCACAACTTGTTAATAACACCATGAATACAACTGGGAGTACCAGAATGCGAAACTTGCTTGAATTGTTTATATGCATATCCAATATCCATTTTCTCCTTTTACTAGTTAATTTCATGTTCTACTTAGCATTATAGCATACAACTTTAAGTTTGTCAAGTGTTTTAAGTACTTGACAAGTTTTGTGCAGCTTTAGGAATTGCCCAAGTTCATCCATTTTCCGCAGAGAACTTGTCAATAAAATCTTGTGCATTTTTTTTCAGCTGGTCGGTATATGCTTTTTCTTCTTCAAAGAGCGCAAGGTTGTTTTTGAGTTCTCGCTCTTCGACATCATCTAGTATTTTATGCCAAGTGTTCAAGAATTCTGGTTGCTTTTGTTTACACTGGGCATCTGCAGTTGCAAGGAGTTCGTTAGCATCCCCGCCGTAAATATCAAGATGATTATCACCGTTTATTTCATTTCCTCCTCCTGCAATTTTAGACGTTGGTGGATATTCAAAATTGAACCCTTTTTCCTTCATACAGTTTGACCAAATTTTAAGTTCTGGTTCTAATCGTTCATCTCGCATTGCCATTTCTTTTATCTTCATTCTGAGTTCTCCAACTTGATTGGATACACTTATATTCTTGTCTGTACCAAAATCTGTACCTCCATGCAAGGATGGCATGCTTTTTTCGCATTCCTCTAATGCTTTTTGGTGATCAGGATTTGGTACACTACCATCTGATCTTTTCCTTACTATTGCTTGTATTTCAGGTGATGCTTTAGGCCAAGAAGCAGGTGCATTAGCAGCAATTCCAGTGCCTAAATAGTCATAGTGTGCAATAAAGCCTGAAACATAACCGTATACTCTTGCATATTCTGGATCTGTTACTCCCCATGTTTCATCAGCAACAATTCTACCCTTAAACGGAAAACCATCATTTTCTAATTTTATATCATCATCAGTTTTTGGAAG
>JAIRWY010000077.1 GCA_031268675.1 Candidatus Ancillula glyptotermitis
ACACTGCTGCTCAGCAAATTACTCCAACATGTTGCCGCGTTTGCTTTTTGCGTATCAATACCAGTAACCACTGGTGCAACAACACCAAACAAACCAAGTGCTAGTGCAAAAACTGCACAAGTGACCTTCTTTTTTATACTACATATCATATAATTCTCCACTAGCAATAAGCAAACTCAAAATGCGCAGTGCAAATTTGAGATGTAGTAACTTTACTACAACTTCATTATACCACACCTCTAAAGTGCTGTTGTAAAAACAACATCTTGTATATTGCGCAATAAATAGCTATTGCAATTTTTTCGGATTAAGTTCGCACGCCTGAAATTTGTCAATATCGGATTTACTCTGATCCTTGCCCTCGTATTCGTGATATTTTTGCAAAAAACCATGTTGTTTACCATCCACCATTCCTAATTCATACTTATAGTCATCAACAGTATATGTATCTGGTACTAGTTTTTTTGATTTGTAACAGTTTACATAGTCTTCATTTGTAGGGTGTGGATAGTGAATTGAATTATAGAGCATTTGAAAATTAGTAAAATCTGTTTCTCTATAACACTTTTGAGTGTCTAATGAACTTTTTTCCAATACTTTTGATGCTTCGTTCTCGTCCTGAGGAATACCGCCATTAGGTTCAACAGCCTCAGAATCTTCTCGATCTTCATTTTTTTCAAAGTGTACTTTATATCCAAGTTTTTGCATACAATTTATATACATTTCTTCCATGTCTACCATATCTTGTTCGGAAAAATCACCGTCAGAAAGTAACTTTGCAGCATTTTCATTTGTGGTGCCTTTATATAACTGGTAAATGTCAGATGCATGATCTCCCTTAAAGTTTGATTTATCTACATCGCGATTACTGCTTCCACTAGAATGTGTCGTATTATCTGATGAGCCACAACTTGTAAGTGAAACTGATAATGCAACCAAAAGCAAAAGTGCAAAAACTCTACTGAATAACTTCATGCACATCGTCTTAAATCCGCTTAATTAGTTCATGGTAAACAGTTTCAGGCGATGCAACCCAAACATCAATTCCGTAACCAGTCATATTTGGTCTTGGAACACTTGTAGATCTTTCTCCTTGAGTAACCCATGGCGCAGGATAAATCGTGTTACCAACAACAACTAGATGTCTAACTTCAAAACAACTTACATTAGTAGCACCATTTTGATCAAAAGACCAACCACAATCATTAATTTTAGTAGCTTGAGCTTTCAGAACTACATCATTTCCAACCACTGGCACAACAACACCAAACAAACCAAGTGCTAGTGCAAAAACTGCACTAGTGACCTTCTTTTTTATACTACATTTCATAGAATTCTCCACTAGCAATAAGCAAACTCAAAATGCGCAGTGCAAATTTGAGATGTAGTAACTTTACTACAACTTCATTATACCACACCTCTAAAGTGCTGTTGTAAAAACATCAAGAACCAAGATGTTCAAGAAATACAACGCCTAGTGGTGGAACTCGTAAATTTGCTGAATAGGGGCGATTTGTCCATTCAACTTCCTCAGCAACAATTTCGCCTACTTCATTTCCTGAATTGGTAACACCAGAACCTCCATATTTGAGATCATCAGTATTTAGAACTTCTTTATAACGACCAGATTTTGGTAGTGCAATTCTAAAATCTTCAAGTGGAGTTCCTGCGAAGTTTGCAACAACCACAATTATTTTGCCAGCAGAGTTCTTACGGACAAAACTAAGCAGTGAACGATTCCAGTCATTTGAATCAATCCATTCAAAGCCTTCATATCTGTGGTCTAATTCATATAGTTCAGACTTCTTGGTGTAAAGTGTATTCAAATCCTTAACCAAGTTATGGACACCCCTATGCCCTAAATCATTAAGTGAACCCCAATCAATTGAACTATCTGCACCAGCCCATTCATGCCATTGAGCAAATTCAGTTCCCATAAATATCAACTGCTTACCAGGATGTGCCCATTGATATGCTAGTAGTAGTTTAATATTTGCCAACTTTTGCCACAAATCACCTGGTAATTTACCAATAATTGAACCTTTTCCGTGTACTACTTCGTCATGAGAAAGTGGCAAAATGTAGTTTTCAGAATATGCATATACTAGTGAAAACGTTAATTCACCATGATGATATGCTCTATGTATTGGATCATGTTCAATATATCGCAAAGTGTCATTCATCCAGCCCATATTCCACTTAAGCCCAAAACCTAGACCGCCATAATTTGTTGGTGCAGTAACACCAGTAAATGCTGTAGATTCTTCAGCAATCATCATAATGCCTGAATACCGCTTATATACTGTCGCATTTACCTCTTTTAGAAATTCTATTGCTTCTAGGTTCTCTCGACCACCATATTGGTTTGGTGTCCAACTACCTTCTTCTCGACTATAATCTAAATACAACATCGACGCTACTGCATCAACGCGCAGAGCATCTATATGAAACTCTTCAAACCAATAACACGCATTAGCAACTAGAAAATTCTTCACCTCTGAACGCCCATAGTTGAAGATATATGTTCCCCAGTCTGGATGTTCTCCACGTCTAGGATCTGGATCTTCATATAATGCTGTTCCGTCAAAACGACCAAGTGCAAATGCATCTTTAGGAAAGTGTGCAGGAACCCAGTCAACTATAACACCAATATTTGCCCTGTGCAATTCATCAACAAGATACCTAAAATCATCAGGAGAACCAAAGCGAGAAGTTGGAGCATAATAACCTGTAACTTGATAACCCCAAGATGGAGCAAATGGATGTTCGGCAACTGGCATAAATTCAACATGTGTAAATCCGAGAGTAGAAACATATTCAACAAGTTCTTTTGCAAGATCAATGTATGACAACCCTTTTCTCCATGAGCCCAGATGAACTTCATATACAGAAATTGGACCAGTATGTGGATTTGAAGTACTTCTTTTTTCCATCCACTTTTTATCTTTCCATGAATAATTGGAGCTGAAGATAACCGAAGCAGTATTTGGAGGAACTTGTGCTGCTTTAGCTAGTGGATCAATCTTGTCAATCCACTCTAACCACGGAGTTTGAATTTGGAACTTGTAGTTTTGTCCAAGTGTTGCACCAGGCACAAAAATTTCCCAAACACCAGAAGAGCCAAGTGAACGCATTGAGTGCGAAATTCCGTTCCAGAAGTTGAAATCACCAACAACTCTAACTGCTTTTGCATTAGGTGCCCAAACTGCAAATGCAATTCCATGTACATCTCCTAAACTGCTGGTATATGTCTTTGGATTTGCCCCAAGAACGCGCCAAAGTTCCTCATGTCGACCTTCCGCAATAAGGTGTAGGTCTATTTCGCCTAATGTTGGTAAAAACCTGTACGGATCATCAAGTTCAAATGTTTCATCATCAAGTATTGTAACAACACGGTAGTCTGGAACGTCAACTTCACCAAGTGTATTCTTGGTTGCTGGTAATTTTGCCAACCAAATTCCGCCATGTTCATGCTCAGCTTCATATACATGATCAGTTGTCTTTATGAGTACTTTAGATGCCTGAGGTCTATGAACACGTATATATACTTCATCGCCTAAATTATCAACTTTACGCACAATATGCGGACCCAATACAGAGTGCGGATCATAATAATCACCTGATGCAACGGCATTTAATACATTTAAGTCAACATTCCTAACGTCCATTTGTGCTTCTCCTTATTCATCCAACAATCTGTTTAAGCCCTAAATGCGCTATCAGCAACTCTCTCACAGACAACACTATTATAGCATACTTTTTCCTCAAAATCAAGTCACTGCATCCGCATAGTAGTTAGGACGCTTAATATTACTACATTTACTCATTTAACTTTAGGAGAAAGACGAAGAATAAAGCAATTGCATGAAATGGGGCTATCAATAAGAGGTATTGCTTAAAAGTATGCATTGAAGTTCAAATATAATATCTTTAGAGTTAAAAAGAGGTCTAATATGCTCAACACAAGAGCAGCTAAAACTTCCAGATAAATCTCACACATGTTTGCATTACGAGTCAGTGAATGTTGGTCAACCATTTTACTGTCCGTTAAACTCTTATACATCATATATTTTACTGCCCAAGAAGAATATTACAACTTTTGAAGTGCTTCTTGCAGATCTTGAACCAATTCAGATTCAAAACTGACTATGGTTTTTAGTGTTGGATGTATAAACTCAAGAAATCTGGAGTGCAGAAATGGTCGATGTAGTTGAAGATATTCATCAGCTTTTGAATAATTACGCTTGTAGACTCGTTCGCCTACCAGTGGGTGCCCATAATGTTGCATATGCACGCGAATTTGGTGCGTTCGACCAGTTTCCAGTTGAAGTTCAAGATAAGTTACTGTCCCCATTTTATTCGGTAACTGGTATTCGTAAACAACATCAAAACTGGTCCGCGCCTCCTTTCCACCTTCCACAATCGTATACTTCCACCTGTTTTTAGGATGCCTTCCAATAGGTGCAGATATTATCCCATGCATCAGCGAAAACTTGCCTTCTACTAGTGCGTTGTATTTTTTAACAACTGTATGAGCCATGAACTGGTTTTTAAGACTTGTAAATGAAATATCATTTCGCGCGATTACAAGTAGTCCAGAAGTTCCAACATCAAGCCGTGAAACTACCCCGCGCCTATATGCATCTGCAGTTTGAGCTTGAGTTGTTGTAATTGAAATCCCTAGTTTTTCCAGTTCAGAAATAACATCTGGTCCACTAAAACTTCCAGCAGAATGCACAACCATTCCCACAGGTTTATCCACAACCACTATATCATCATCAACATGTTTAACTACGAGTTTCATGTTCACCAACATCTAGTATTATTGCAGCTGCAAGCATAATTGAACCCAAAACTACGAAGATGTCTGCAATATTACCAGTCACGAAATTGTTGTAGTTTATAAAATCAGTTACAGATGCCTGCCCATTGGCGTTGTATATCATGTTGAAAAATCTATCTACCCCATTTGCAAACGCACCAGATGAAACTAAAAGCATTCCTATTCGGAAAGTTGTAGTTGTTTGAGTCCTTTTGATGATTGTAATAACTAGTAAAATTATTCCGATGATTACCGAAACAAACATCATCACTTTAGGTACAATTTCATTTCTTGATAATGCAGAAAATGCAACTCCAGAATTAAACAAGACACTTTTTGAATTATATTTAACAACCAACAACTTGCTTACTAAATCAACAACTACACAGCACCAGAATATAATGATAATTGCTGTTTTACTACTAAATAGCGTTATTTTCTGTTGCTTGATTATTTCCATCACTTAGAATATCTTTTGCTCTTTTATCATCCAAAATACTATTAGGTTCACGGCGGTCAACATCATCTAGTAAATTTTCAAGAAATGTCTTCAAACGACTGCGATAATCGCGTTCAAATAGGCGAAGTTCATCAATTTTTCGCTCAATATTAGACCGTTCTTTAGCAAGCGATTCATAAGTTAAGTCTGCTGTTTCTTTTGCTTCTGAAATTATACGACGATTCTCTTCTTGCGCAGTTGATATTAAATGCTCATGCTCCTTTTGGGCAGTTGTGATGAGTCTTTCACTTTCATTACGAGCATCTTCAATAAGTTTCGCACCCTCATTTTTGCCCTTCTGAACATACTCATCATGAAGCTGTTGCGCCATATTCAGCATAGCTGCAGCCTGTGATGCGCCACCAGCAGAAGCAGATGCTGCATTTGAAATTGCTGAGAGCGAATCCGAATCTGAACTTTGTGCTGCTTGTAGTTTAACCTGCAAACGAGCAACATGAGAATTTGATTCATCCAACTGCTGTTTAAGTTGTTCTACTTCAATTCTCAAAGCATCTGCATCACCAGCATTTACGCCAGATGACTGTCTCAACTTTTCAATCTCTTGATCTAATTCCTGCTTTTTAGCAACAACTGCTTTATAATCGCGCTGCAAATCAGTAAGCTCATTAGCAAGTTTTTGTATTTGAGCAACAGCATCATGCGGACTCTGACTAGCATCCTTACTATTGACCTGTTTTGTGAGATTCTCAATCTCTTCTTCTGCCTGTTTTAAGCGTGCAACAAGCTCTTGGTTATCTCGTAGAAGTTGCGCATTGTCAAACTGTCCTGTACCGCGAGATTGCTGTTCAAGGAACTCATTGATTTTCTGCTGCAATCCTGCATTTTCTGCTCGTAGACCTTGAACGAGCGAATTGTTGTTAATGTCACTTAAGGTGGGTGGATTCACTGAACCAACTGCAGAAAAAGCACCAGTATTCACCGCTGCCCCCTGAGCAAGACGCGTTAATTCATCAATTGATTGAATTATTTCTTCAAGAAATTCATCAACCTCATCCATGTCGTAGCCATGCCGAAAATGTGTTAATGAAAACTTCTTATACCTTATATCATCTGCTGTTAGTAATGTCATTATTAACTCCCACTAGTTATGCCCATAAAAATCTGATGTAGTAGAGGTAGAAACACCATCTGAAATTATTTCAGCATTTTCGTGTGACAACAAAAACACCTTTGTATCAATGCGCTCAAAAGTTCCTCTTAAAGCAAATTTTAGTCCTGACGCAAAATCCACAATTCTTCGTGCATCTTCAGTTGATAGCGCACTTAAGTTGATAAGAGTTGTCATTCCATCCCGAAATGCTTCACCAACTGCACGAGCATCCGCATATGACTGTGGATGTAATACTGCTATACTATGTAAATTTCCTACTTTAGGTTTTGAGACAACTGCTTGAGCACGAAGAGCCGTAGAACTATCCGGATTCCCACCATAACCGTAGTCATCGTCATAATAATCTTCTTCTGTTTCTGCTGCAACACCTAACCATTTAGCAGCTTTTGTAAATACATTTGCCATTCGCTCTCCTATCAATCAACCATTTACCAAACTATTCTACACCACGCTTTATTAAAAAATGGTGTACGAACATAAAATATATTACAACAACACAGTTAAAATTTGCTAAAAATAGAACTATAACTATGAAACTGTAATCAATCATTTAGAAAATCTGGAATATCGAGTTCATCCTTTCCTTCCTCATAACCCTTATGTTCTGGATTATTAAACTTTTCCTTAACACTATTAAACTCTCCTGAAACCGCAGAAAGCTGACCAGAAAGTACACTTAATGAGCCACTTTGACTTATTCCATCCGAAGAATTAAAAATGCTCTCAGATGTAAAACCAGATGAACTTTCGTAATCCGCAATTTTTTGCGTGTATCCACTGTTAGTATTAGTGTCTGTTGCTGGATTCGCTGTCAACGAAATTGGTGTGTTTGCTACTTGACTAATCGACCTAGAGCTTTCTAAAGGAAGTTCCACATCTGCTGGTTTTTGAATTACTTCTTCCTCAATTTTTGGAGCCGCATTTGGTGCAGAAAACACTTTACTAGCAATACTTGGATCTACAACTGTATCAGAACTAGTTGTGTCAAAACCAGTTGCAATAACAATTACTCTAATATCCTCGCCTAGTGTATCATCCCAATAAATTCCATCAATTTTATTTACTTCTGGATGTGATGCTTCTTCAACAAGTGTAGATGCTTCTCCGACCTCATCAAGCGTTAGCAATTCTTGCGAACCAAATGCACAGAAAATAACTCCTCGCGCACCATCAATTGAAGATTCAAGCAGTGGAGAAGATATTGCTTGCTCAGTTGCTTTAATTGCGCGATCTTCACCATGAGCCTGTCCAATTCCAATAATTGCAGTTCCAGAGCCCTTGATGACAGACGTTACATCAGCAAAGTCTACATTTTGTTCACCAACTTTAGTAATTATTTCTGTAATAGCTTGTACATTTTTCATCAAATTTTCATCTGCAAGCCTATAAGCATCTGAAAACGAGAGGTTTTTGTCCCCCATATGACGCAATCTCTCATTTGGGATTACAATAAGTGCATCAACCTCTTTTTTTAACTCTTCAATACCTGCTTCTGCTTGCTTCATACGCCTTTTGCCTTCAAATGTGAACGGCTTTGTGACAACACCTACTGTTAATGCGCCTTGATCATGTGCAATGCGCGCAACAACTGGCGCACCTCCAGTTCCAGTTCCCCCACCTTCACCTGCAGTAATAAACACCATATCGGCACCCCGAAGAACTTCTTCAATCTCGCTCTCAGAATCTTCTGCACTTTGTTTGCCGATGTTCGGGTCTGCGCCCGCACCTAGTCCATTAGTTAATTCGCGTCCTATATCCAACTTTACATCCGCGTCAGAGAGTATCAGATGCTGAGCATCCGTGTTAATAGCGATGAACTCAACCCCATTTAGGCCGACATCTACCATACGGTTGACAGCATTAACACCGCCCCCGCCAATACCTACGACCTTAATCGTAGCAAGGTAACTATTCTCCATGTTTTACATTATAGCATAGGTAGTCATTTAATTGTTGGATTTGTTATGTTAAATTTTGCTTACGTTTTACTACTAAGTACTTATCAGACATTTAAAGCCTTGATGCTAAAATTTCAGTAACGATTATTGCACGCGCTCCAATTTTATACAACTGATCCATAATCTTGTTCATATCTTTTTTCTCAACCATAACTCCAACTGCAGACCACTTTTTACTGTTTACTTTACCAAACAACTCAGAAACAGTAGGATTTTTAAAGCCTGGAGCAATTTTTTTAGTTGCTGGAAGTAAATCTGTCTCAATATCAAAGTTCATCATAACATATTCATGCGCAGTAATAACACCAAGCAGTCGCTGATTTAAAATATGCAAATGCTCGTTATTTTCTGGAACTTTTGGACTACGGATTAAGACTGCCTCTGAATTTAAAATCGGATCTCCAAGAATTGAAAGTCCTACTTGGCGCAAAGTGGTTCCTGTTGAAACAACATCTGCAATTGCATCAGCAACTCCAAGCTGAATTGAACTTTCTACTGCTCCATCCAGTCGAACAATTTGGCGTGGTGTAATATTGTACTTGTATAAATGTTTAGCTGTTAAATTAGGATAAGAGGTAGCAATCCGCATACCTTGTAGGTCAGAAATAGTCTTGTATTTTACACCAAAATCCTTGTCTGGAACTGCAAAATGAAACGCAGACGCTGCGAACCCCAAGTTTTGAACTAATTGTGCATCAACATCTTCACCAAGCTCAGCAGAATCTAGTAACAAATCAAGTCCAGTAATTCCCACATCTAAAGTACCTGTACCGACATAAACAGCAATATCGCGCGGACGTAAATAAAAAAACTCTATTTCGTTATCCAAATCTTGTAAAACTAGTTGTCGATCACTTTTTCTAGTTTTATAACCAGCTTCTTGCAACATTTGCGTTGCCGCCATTGAAAGTGACCCTTTATTCGGTATTGCAACTCTAAACACTTTACTCCTTAATACTACAACTCGCCATAAACTTCTTCAAGTGAAATTCCGCGTTCCAACATTAAAACTTGTAAATGGTATAATAACTGCGAAATTTCCTCTGCACATCGTTGATTGCCTTCAAATTCTGCTGCCATCCAGACTTCTGCTGCCTCTTCTACAACTTTTTTACCAATTGCATGTGTGCCTGCCTGAAACTCTTTAACTGTCCTAGAATCTGCATTTTCTTGCGGATTTTTAACTTTCGCGCTCAGTTCTTCCCAAAGAAGTTCAAAAGTTTTCAGTTGTTGGTTCATTAAAGCTCCTCATAAAGTGGGAATTTCTCAGTCAAATTTGTAACTCGTCTTCGCAATGCTTCTATATCAGCAGCAGTTGAATTAATCAGTGCGTTGGCGATAATATCCGCAACTTCAGTAAATTCATCAGCTCCAAATCCACGTGTTGCTAATGCAGGTGTTCCTATGCGAAGACCAGAAGTTACTTTGGGAGGTCTTGGATCAAACGGAACTGCATTTCTATTAACTGTAATACCAACTGATTGTAATAAATCTTCAGCTTGCTGTCCATCAAGCGATGAGTTGCGTAAATCAACAAGAACAAGGTGAACATCAGTTCCACCAGTTAATACATTTACACCAGCAGCTTTTGCATCTGGTTGAATCAGTCGTTCAGCAATAATTTTAGCACCTTCAAGTGTGCGATCAATTCTACTAGCAAATTCACTACTACCAGCTACTTTGAAACAAATTGCTTTTGCAGCAACAATATGCATAAGTGGGCCGCCTTGTTGACCTGGAAAAACTGCGGAATTCAACTTCTTACCATATTCTTCACGCGCAAGAATGAACCCAGATCTCGGACCACCTAGCGTTTTATGCGCAGTTGAAGAAACCACATCAGCATATTCAACTGGATTTGGATGGCGACCAGCAGCAACAAGTCCAGCAAAATGAGCCATATCAACCCACAACTTGGCTCCAACTTCATCTGCAATATCCCGAAATGCCTGAAAATCTACATGTCTTGAATATGCTGACCAACCACCAATAATTACCTTCGGGCGTTCTTTAAGAGCAGTCTCCCTTACTTTGTCCATGTCAATGAGCATTGTTTCTGGATCTACGCCATAACTACTAACTTGATAAAATTTACCAGAGAAGTTTATTTTCATGCCATGCGTTAAATGACCACCATGAGCAAGCTCTAGTCCAAGAATTTTTTCACCTGGTTGAATAAGTGCGTGCAATACAGCGGCATTTGCAGTTGCACCAGAATGAGGTTGAACATTTGCATATTCTGCACCAAACAACTTTTTTGCACGGTCAATTGCCAGTGCTTCAGCTTTATCTACAACTTCACAACCACCGTAATATCGTGCACCAGGGTAGCCTTCAGCATACTTATTAGTCAGTACACTTCCTGCTGCCTCAAGTACTCCACGAGGAACCAAATTTTCAGAGGCAATCATTTCAAGACCGTTCCTTTGGCGATCCAGTTCTTCATTCAATAACTCAGCAATATCAGAATCCAACTGATTAACTGGCAGGTTCAACAAATTATCCATACTTCCATTATACCACACCCCTATGACATTTTGCTTTTTTGTATATCCGCATCTTAAACTACAACACCTTCCATTTATCATCAACTTCCCCAAAAATTTAACATCTATTTAACATCTATTTAACATTTTTTTACATTTACTTGTTTACTGCAGTGTTATACTAGTACTTAACAATAGTTAGTCTTTTATTTAAGAAGAATGTTATATATGGTTGTTTTAGATAATAGTAGTACTATCTGCAATACTAGTAATGAAGATCAAAGAGAAGAAGATGATATACTTACCACTTCAACTATCTGCAATACTACTAATACAGATAGTTGTAATACAAGTAGTAATAGAGTAAGTTATAAAGATCTTCTAATAGATACAAACTTGAGGAAGGTGTTTGTAAAAAATAAGGTTATTAAGTTAACTTCTATTGATTACAAAATACTAGAAC
>JAIRWY010000013.1 GCA_031268675.1 Candidatus Ancillula glyptotermitis
TCGTGTGCAAGAATAATAAGGAAAAGTGTTTCGTTTTGAATCTTTTTATATCCTTCAAGAATTTGATTGTACTCATCATCATGCACTATAAATTTATATTCGGCCAATAGTTGAAATAAGTCAGAATTTTGATTTATAGCATCATCAATTTTATCAGTAGAATCAAATGATAACACTTTTCCTGTTTTTGTGTTAAACACCACCTCAGTTCCATCAAAATTTCTTCTAATAGAGTATTTTGATATTTTCCTTTTCTCTTTCATGCTTAGTAATCCCTGAACAACATAACCTACCACAGTATGCAATGCCAACACATCACACACCGTGGTAAATTACACTGAACTAGCAAGATGCTCCACAAATTGCATTTGAAGACTTCTCGCTCTCATTTGACTCCGCAGACTCATTTATGATAACGGTATATTCCATAACAACTCCTTTTTCTAACTTTACATTATCAATACTATTATACCACAACTTTACCTGCAATGTCAAGTAGACTGCATCCGCATCTGAAGTGCAACACTTCCATTATACATCAACTTCCCACAAAAATTGCATTTTTCTGCGCCTTCTTCTCCTTCAATATAGTGCTATACTAGTATTTAAAGTAATTAGTCTTTTGTTTAAGGAGCGTGCTATATATGGTTGTTTTAGAAAGTAGTGGTAATAGTACTACTTACACGAAATATGAACAAGTGTATATCAAGGGATGATATTATTGCTCATGTTTGGGGTTAACGCTCTTTTACTTGGATTTCTGCTCAAGTACTTGGCTATGCCCCTAATTGAACAGTTTTCTTGCGATAACTTGCTTATTCTGTCTCTGTCTTTATCTACTGAAGGTGTGTGTACTTAGTCATACACACAATATACACCAGATGTTTATCTTTTTCAAGTTTTAACATCTGGTGTTCTTTATTTACTTGCGTTCTTGCATCTTCCATAATCTTCTTCCTGTTAGTAATCAACATTTAGGTGTTGCACTTGGGATGCGAGTGCAGCGTTTTACAACCTCTTGACATACTATAGGGGGGTATGGTATAATGGAAGTATGCTCAATGACATTAAGGAGAGGTTGATTCATCGTACTGCGATTATATCAGGTCAGGTATCTGGCTTGCGCAAGATGATTGAAGAGGAACGCTATTGCCCAAATATTGTGGCGCAGTCCATCGCTGTGCAGAAGTCGTTGGCATCAATGAACAAGTTGCTGCTTGAGAACCACTTGAGAACGCATCTGAGACATCAACTTGCTTCAGAAGATGTGCATGTTGTTGAGCGCGCAGTTGATGAGATGTTGCAACTGTATGAACTTGGGACTGTGCGAGGAGGTGTTCATGGTGGAAAAGGCGGTGAAGCATAAACTCTCAATTCTGGGTATGCATTGCCGTGCATGTGAGAAGTTGATTCAAGATGAACTACTTGAAGTTGCTGGTGTTCAAAATCCCATTGCGCAGTTAAAAACTCAGAGCGTGACATTTGAGGTTGTTGGTGAATTCTCCCAGTTTGAGGTAGAGCAAGCAATTTTGCGCGCAGGATATAAAATCGGTGTGGAAAATCGTCCAGTAGTTAGTCATAATCCGCAAGATTGGGCGGTTGTAATGATCGGGGTTGCTGTAGTTTTACTTGGTCTTGCCATAATGCATGTGTTCAATATAACTCCACAAGTATTAAAACCAAGTGCTTTATTTGGTTCAAGTTATGGCGATATGACCGCACAAGAGTTCTCCATCTCGCAAATGCTTTTCCCAGTGCTTTCGGGTCTTACTGCTGGTTTTTCTACATGTATGGCGCTGATTGGTGCTCTGGTGGTGGGCATTAGCGCAAGACATGAGCAGCGGTATCCAAATGCCACAAGGTTGCAGAATTTTGATCCGCACTTGTATTTTAACTTCGGAAGAATTGCAGGTTTTGGGGTGTTCGGATTCATTTTAGGGCTATTGGGTTCAGCACTGACCTTTAACTCAACTGTACTTGGTTTATTAACTGCGCTTGCAGGACTTTTCATGCTATTGGTTGGACTACAATTAACTAGATTATTTCCACGCCTTACTACTCTTAGCATGCCTCCAAAAATCGCGCAAAAATTCGGTATTAACAAGCGTAGAAATGGACAATATTCGCATTTATCATCAGTAGTTTTGGGCGCGCTCACATTTTTCTTGCCTTGTGGATTTACACAAGCTATGCAACTACAAGCAATTTCAACAGCTTCACCATTATGGGGTGCATTGACTATGCTACTGTTTGCGGTTGGTACAACTCCTGGTTTATTATCTGCAGGTGCATTAACTGCTCTATTACGAGGTAAAGTTGGTAAACAAATCTTCAAAATAATTGGTGTGGTTGTAGTTGCAATGTCGTTATCAAGTATTAGTACTGGCATGCAGTTTGTAAACTTCCAGAAGATATTTGCAATAAATTTGGCGGAAAATATTTCTACTGAAGATGTGGAAGTTGTTAATTTGAATTTCCTTCATGATGATCAGTTTGACAAGGATAATATTACTTTGCACACTGGAAAACGCTACAAATTGCGGATTATGCCCCAAGAAAATGGCTACGGATGTATGAGCACTGTTATGATTCAGGGGCTATCTGATAACTCTCCAGAACTGCTAAAAAAAGATAAACAACTTGAGTTTTATCTACAACCTGAAAAAGTTGGTGTATATAATATAGTTTGTGCTATGGGAATTAAGTTTAATACAAAAATCTTTGTGGTCAATTAAGGGAGGAAGATTAGAGTGAGACGGGAATATTCAGTTGATGGGATGCATTGTAGTGCATGTGCGAAGACGATTGAAAAGGTGGTTCAAAAACTAGATGGTGTTGAAAATGTACAGGTAAATTTTGCTATTAGAAAAGCGCAAGTTCTAGGAGATGTTTCAGCAGATTTGGTTGTTCGCACAATTGTAGATGCTGGTTATACTGCTGAGTTATTTGAAAAACAGCATGCAACAGGTGATAATGACTATGTGCGTTCAGAACAGGATCAGTTGATCAGACACCTGATAATTGGTGGTGCATTTGCAATTTTAATGGCTTATTTCATGCTGATTGACCTAACAGGTAGGGGGGTACTAGGTGCGCACTTCATCGCGCCATACATGCCTTTAATCGCTGCTATGAGTGCAACAGCTGTTCAAGTGGTGGTCGGTAGAAGGTTCTACGTTGGTTTTCTTAAAGGACTACGAATGCGCTCGCTTAATATGGACTCGCTAATATCTATTGGAACAACTGTTGCATATCTCTACTCATTATGTACTTATCTTGTATATATTTTCAACAATCATACATTACTTTCCTCTATGGATGCACCAATTCACAACTTGTATTTTGAAACTTCTGTATTCTTAATCGTTTTTGTCACATTTGGTAAAACCCTTGAAGCGCGGGCAATTTCCAAGGCAACTTCGGCAATTTCTGAACTGATTAAACTACAACCTAAAATAGCGCATTTGATTACAGATACTGGTTTAACTGATATTGAAGTTGATAAAGTGCTAGTTGGCATGCGGCTAAAAGTCTTGCCTGGTGAGCAAATTCCAGTAGATGGTATTATACTAGATGGTGTGAGTGCAGTTGATGAGTCAATGATTACTGGTGAAAGTATTGCTGTTGATAAAGTGGTTGGTGATGAAGTAATTGGTGGAACGATTAACGGCACTGGGGCAGTTGAGTTTGAAGTAAAAAGAGTTGGTTCTAAGACACAGTTATCGCGTATTATTCAGCTTGTAGAACAGGCACAACTTTCAAAGGCACCAATTGAGGCGCTCAGCGATAAGATTTCTGCTTGGTTTGTTCCATTTGTACTATTTTCTTCACTAGTTACATTTATTGTGTGGTATTTTATACTTCATGCTCAATTTTCTGATGCACTAATGGCATTTGTTTCTGTGGTTGTAATAGCATGTCCATGTGCTTTAGGACTTGCAACTGGGACTGCTGTAATTGTGGGGACTGGACGGGGGAGTGCACTTGGCATTATTATAAAAGGCGGTCAACCACTACAAAAATTAAGTAAAGTTGATACTGTTGTATTTGATAAAACAGGTACTTTAACTGTGGGAGAACCAGTTGTGGTTCAGGTTTTAGGTAATAACAATTCTAATAGTTCTGCAGATAATCAGGCGCATATTCTTCAGATCTGTGCATCACTAGAGGCATCAAGTGAACATTCGTTGGCTAAGGCTGTGCTAAAGGAGGCAGAAAATCGTAATATCCAGTTACTTAATGTTCAGAACTTTTTTGCGCTCGCAGGTAAGGGTATTCAGGGAGATATTAACGGTACGGTTTACTATTTCGGTACTGAGCGACTACTGTCTGAGATTGGGGTAATTATTAGTGCTTGCGAAGAACTGCTTATGAATGCACATGACCTTGAACATTCTGGGTGTACTGTTGCTTGGATTTTTAGCAAGAATGAGGTATTGGGATGTATTGCTCTGCTCGATGAGATTAGGGATTCTTCTGCACAGGTAATCAAGGAGCTCAAAAAACTCAATGTTGCTAGTTATCTACTATCGGGTGATAATGCACAGGCAGTCAAAAAAGTTTCGTCAACACTTGGAATTGACAAGTATTTTGCTGGAGTTCTACCAGAAGAAAAAGCAAGACAAATTGAGAGACTGCAAAGGCAAGGATTAGTTGTAGCAATGATTGGTGATGGAATTAATGATGCACCTGCACTTGCAACTGCGGACATTGGGATTGCCATGGGCTGTGGAACTGATGTTGCATTGGAATCTGCAGATGTGGTTCTTGCAAGTAGTGACCTCTATGGAACGGTTGCTAGTATTAAACTTGCGCGTGCGGTGGTGCAGAAAATATATCAAAATCTGTTCTTTTCGCTGTTTTATAATGTGATTGGAATTCCACTTGCTGCTGGTGTTTTCATCTCTTTTGGATTGGGGTTGCGTCCAGAAATTGCAGGACTTGCAATGGCATTAAGTTCTGTATCAGTAGTGGTTAATTCACTAACTCTGCGTGCATTTTCACCACGTCGAATAAATGTGCTGTCAATAATTGCACCACTCTTAATGCTTGCTCTGTTCGGAACAATTTTTGTTGGATTTTCACATTTTTAGTCCAACAACATGCATAACTAGACACTGAAAATACTCCAAAAACTTCTCCAACTACTTGACAAGCGGGGGGGGGGGTGCTATAATAGA
>JAIRWY010000038.1 GCA_031268675.1 Candidatus Ancillula glyptotermitis
TAGTTTTACCAGCGACATAATCACGAATTACTGAGTATTTATGTTTCTCATTTACATTTAATCGATTCACATAGTATATTATGCATGAAATTAAACACAGTGACATTTTAGTTGTCCAACAACACTCAGATGCAGATGTGAAGTTGATGATGGATGGGAGTGACTAACGAAGGATGTGGATGTGCAGGGATTTGAAAATGTCATAGGGGTGTGGTATAATGTGTACATTAGGTATTAGATGTTTTAAGGAGGACAAGATCGTAATGCGTAATATAGTAGTTACTGGTGGTGCTGGCTTTATAGGTTCCAATTTTGTGCATTATGTTGTGAAAACTCAGCCAGATGTATTTGTTACTGTACTTGATAAGTTGACTTATGCTGGAAATGAGCGTAATATTGATGGTCTTCCAAAGGACCGGTACAAGTTGGTGGTTGGAGATATTTGTGATGCGAAGTTAGTGGACAACTTGCTTGATAATGCAGATGCTGTAGTTCATTATGCCGCAGAAAGTCACAATGACAACTCGCTCAATGATCCCAGTCCTTTTGTTCAGACAAACCTGATTGGAACCTACACGCTGATTGAGGCTGCTCGCAAAAAAGGCGTTCGTTTTCACCACATCTCAACGGACGAAGTCTACGGAGATCTTCCTTTGCGAGATGTTGATGGTAATGGCGAATCTTTTACTGATACAACACCTTATAACCCTAGTTCGCCATACTCTTCAACAAAAGCAGGCTCGGATTTGCTTGTGCGCGCATGGGTTCGTTCGTTTGGACTTAAGGCGACAATATCAAATTGTTCAAACAACTACGGTCCATATCAGCATATTGAGAAGTTTATACCTAGACAAATTACCAATCTAATAAGTGGTATACGCCCTAAACTTTACGGTTCTGGAGAAAATGTGCGAGACTGGATTCATACTAATGACCATTCATCTGCTGTATGGAAAATACTAGAAGAAGGACGAATTGGTGAAACATACCTTATTGGTGCAGATGGTGAGAAGAACAATAAAGAAGTTATTAAACTACTATTGAAACTATTCGGTAAGTCTCCAGATGATTTTGATCTTGTGGTTGATCGACCAGGTCATGATTTGCGTTATGCAATTGATTCTTCAAAACTTAGAACTGAACTTGGTTGGACTCCTGAATTCACAGATTTTGAGAAAGGAATAGAAGAAACTATTAACTGGTATAAGGGCAACAAGGATTGGTGGAAACCACAGAAAGCGGAAGTTGAAGCCAAATATGCATTGAGTGGGCAGTAAAGGTAGGTAGTGATATGGCTGAAGTAGAAAATACACCGTTAGAATATTCAAAAGAACTCAAAGTAATGACTACTTCAATTGATGGTCTGCTGGTTTTGGATTTACCAATTCATGGTGATAAGCGCGGTTGGTTTAAAGAGAATTGGCAACGAGCAAAAATGGCAAATGTTGGAAATGTACTTCAAGTTGCTAAGAAGAATACTGATGAAAAAAATGCAAAAGTTCCAGATTTTGAGATTGTGCAAAACAATATCTCATTTAATGCGAATAAAGGGACAACTCGTGGAATTCATGCGGAACCTTGGGATAAGTACATCTCAATTGCAACTGGTGAGATTTTCGGTGCATGGGTAGATTTGCGTGCTGGTTCTAAAACTTATGGTGAAGTTTTTACTGCTCGTTTAGATCCTAGCAAGGCAATTTTTGTACCACGCGGAGTTGGTAATTCATTTCAGGCGCTCGTAGATAATACTGCGTATACATATCTTGTTAATGCACATTGGTCTGCGTCTGCACAAGGCGATTACACTTTTGTAAATCTTGCAGATGAGAAACTGAACATAAAATGGCCAATTGAACTTAACTCTTCAGAAGTTGAAATTAGCCAGAAAGATAAAGAGCATCCTAAATTTGCAGATGTTGTTCCAATGCAACCGAAGAAAACTCTAGTTCTTGGTGCAAATGGGCAACTTGGGCGAGCAATCCGCGCGCGAGCATTAGCATATCATGAGTTTCCAGACTCGTTTATTTATACAGATGTTCAGACAGATGCGGAAAATGATATTGAGCAGTTTGATTTTACTGATGTGGATGCATATAGCAAAATAGATTGGACCAGTATTGGAACCATTATCAACTGCGCGGCATATACAGCAGTTGATTTAGCGCAAACCACTCAAGGTCGTAAAAATGCTTGGAAGATTAATGCTTATGCGCCTTCTCTGCTTGCAAAAATTGCCAATGAGTATGATATTGTGCTACTTCATATTTCTTCTGATTATGTTTTTGATGGCGAAAAAGATGGTGTATATTCCGAAGATGATCTATTTTGTCCACTTGGAGTTTATGCGCAGACAAAAGCAGCTGGAGATATAGCAGTTAGTGTGGCAAAAAAACATGTTATTATTAGGTCCAGTTGGATTATAGGAGATGGAAAAAACTTCATACGGACAATGCACAATCTAGCAAAGAGCGGTGTTAAGCCAAAAGTTGTAAATGATCAAAGAGGACGACTTACATTTACTAGTACACTTGCTGAAGGTATTTTTCATATCTTGGAGCAAAAGGTATACGGTTCGTTTAATTTGACCAATAGTGGAAAAGCACAAACATGGTATGATATTGCGAAGTTAATATTTGAACTTTCTGGAGTTGATTCAGATGCAGTAAATCCAATCTCAACTAGTAAATATCTTGAACAGTACGGAAAAGATGGTACTTTAATTTCTCCACGACCGTCTAATAGTGAACTTGATTTGAGTAAAATTACTGCACTGCAATTTTCACCAACTGATCATATCAAGGAATTAGAAAACTACATGAAAGGACTACTATGAAAGGTATTATTCTCGCAGGAGGAACAGGTTCAAGACTTCACCCGATAACTTATGGAGTTTCAAAGCAGTTAGTTCCAGTTTATGACAAACCGATGATCTATTATCCACTGTCCACTCTGATTCTTGCAGGGATTCAGGACATATTGGTAATTACAACTCCGCACGATATCTCAAGTTTTCAGAGATTGCTGGGGGACGGTTCAAAGTACGGCATAAATATTGACTACAAAGTGCAAGACGCGCCAAATGGACTAGCAGAAGCATTTATACTAGGTGAAGAGCATATTGGAACTGATTCTGCATCGCTCATTTTGGGTGACAACATTTTCTATGGACAAGGTTTAGGTTCAAAACTTGATAGATTCAAGAATATTTCAGGTGGAAGTGTATTTGGCTATAGAGTTACTAATCCTGAGGAGTATGGTGTTGTTGAATTTGATGACAACAATAGGGTTATTTCACTTGAGGAAAAGCCCACTACTCCAAAGAGCAACTATGCTGTGCCAGGTTTGTATTTTTACGATAATGAAGTTGTGCAGATTGCAAAGGAGTTGAAGCCGAGTGCGCGTGGTGAACTTGAGATAACTGATTTAAACCGAGTGTATTTGGATGCTGGTAAACTTAGTGTTGAGCTATTACCTCGCGGAACTGCTTGGCTGGATACTGGGACCTTTGATTCGCTCTCAGATGCATCTAATTTTATATCTACTGTACAAAATCGTCAAGGAGTTTTAGTAGGTTCTCCTGAAGAAACTGCGTGGCGCAAAGGGTTCTTAAGCGATGATGAGTTGGAGAAAGTTGCACAACCACTAGTAAAAAGTGGTTATGGTAAGAAGTTGTTAGATTTGATCGGGAATTGATGAAATTAAGTGTATGTTTGGCAACTAAAAATGGTGAGAAGTACATAAAAGAACAGTTACGGTCAATACTAGATGAGTTTACTAATTTTCAACATGCGATTGAGGGTGAGGGAAAAATACAGTTTGAGGTTATTATAGTTGATGATACATCTGATGATAAAACTGTAAGAGTTGCTGAGAGGTACCTTAAAAACAACTGTGAAAATGCTTCAAGTTACTATAAAATCCTAGAAAATGATGTGACTAGAGGAGTTTCTGCATCATTTGAACTAGCGATTGAAACAGCAACTGGCGATTTCATATTTTTGAGTGATCAGGATGATATTTGGGTTGATGGGCGGCTTAAGTTGTTGTATGATGAACTGAATAGTGAAAAGTCTGTACAGTTAGTCGCCTCAAACTATAGTGGTTTTATTGAAGATGAACATGGTGAACACCAGAAAATTACAACATTTGACCAGAAGTTTCGGCTTAAAAGCGCAGATCAAGGACGTTTTAGCAAATTGAAGATGAAGTTATTTTTGAAAACAGTTCCTTTTTACGGTTGTACTTTTGCCTTTAGGAGACATTTGAAAACTGCAGTTCTACCATTTCCACATAAAGTCCAGAATGCATACGATGAGTGGATTGCATATTGTGCACTTTCTGCTCGCGTAGTTAGAATTGTTGAAAAGAATACCGTTTTAAGGCGTATACACGATAATAACTTGACTTCTAAGAAGTTGCGTAAATTTAGCAGTATTCTATCCTCTAGGTTGCATTCACTAGGTTTAATGTCAGTTGCAGCAAATCGGAGGCATAGATTATGAAAGCACCAGTTGATGTGTTGTTGCCATATTATGGTGATGTTGATTTTATGAAGAAGGCAGTGGAAAGCATCTTGAAGCAGAGTTTTACTTCTTGGCGTTTGCTTGTTTTTGATGATGGTTTTCCTAGTGATGAGCCTAAAAAATTCTTCGCCTCAATAGATGATGATCGCGTATTCTATTCAAGAAATGATCAGAATTTAGGTGCGAATGGCAACTACTCAAAGGCACTTGATTTTGCTGAAGCCCAGTTTTTCATCATGATGGGTGCAGACGATATTATGCATGTTGATTATTTATCAAATGCACTTGAGGCAATTGGAGATGCGGATTTCTACCAGCCAAGTGTTAATGTTATAGACGAGTTTGACCGTAGTTATTTACCACTTGTTGATAGAATCAAGCGCAAATTGATGCCATATGCGAAAAGCGGTGAGGATTATGGCGAGTGCAGTATTTACCAAGGTGAAGAAATTTCTAGTAGCTTAGTGCGCGGGAACTGGCTATATTTCCCCTCTATTTTGTGGCGCACAGCAAGCGCACAGCAACATGGTTTCAACAAGAAGTACGAAGTTGTACAAGATTTATGTCTTGCACTAGATATTTTGACCGCTGGTGGAAGTATGGTCGTGGACAAACGAACAAGTTTTTCATATAGACGACATTCCAAATCAGATTCTTCTGTGCGAGCAGTTGATGCACGCCGTTTTAAGGAGGAGAAGTGTTTTTTTGATGAGCTTGCAAATAACTACGAACAAAATGGCTGGCATAAAGCAGCACGTAGTGCCAGAAGGCATGCATTTTCCAGACTAAATGCGCTCTCAATTATACCCAAGTCACTGTATACAAAAGGTGGGCGACCTTTGGACTTGCTTAACTACGCAGTTAAATAACTCTACGCAGTTAAATACTACACTTTTAATGGCATGCAGAACTACAAGAAGTTGTGTTATTGTGCAGTTCTACACCACGGTACGTACGTTGCATCCGCATGCAAAACGCAACACCGCCCACTGCATTCTAATCAGAAGTAGGACACCTAAATGTTGAATTACTAGACGGAGGAAGAAGTTCAACATACACCTTTTTGGTTCCACTTGCTGATTTTACTGGATTTAAAACATGTACTTCAAGGGCAAAGATGACCAAGCGAAATGATGTGCACACCATCTTTTCTAGTGTAACTATTCCTACCAGCAGTTAAAACAACGAATCCTGCACATTGCTTTAATTTCTCATCAGTAAGTCTGTTCTTTAATTTTGCAAAATCTGATATAGCAGCTTCAATATGTTTTTCACCACCAATCTTAACCTCAAATGCAATCCATTTCTCGTCGTATCTTTCAACTATCGCATCAATTTCCAGACTTGTCGCATCTCGGTAATGAAAAACTTTTGCCCCCATTGTACCAGCGTATATTCGCAAATCCCTAATAGCAAGTGACTCAAAAAATAAACCAGCAGCATTGAGATCATGCAGAAGAGATTTAGAGGATAAACGAAGTGTTGCAGTTGCTAAAGATGGATCAATAAAATGCCACTTAGGCTTTATGCGAATGTTGATGTTTGAACGAATATGCGTTCTCCATGCAGGTAATTTTTCAAGAATACATATAGAAGTTAACTGGTCTAGGTATTTGCGAACTGATTGTACAGATATTGGACCATTTCCAATAAGTGCTTCAGCAGATAACTTTTCATACGATACCTCTGTAGAGATATTTCTTGATAATGAGCGCATAAGTGCTGTGATTCGCTCAGGGTTAGGAGGACTTTTGACCTGCTGTAAATCAACATTTGCGATATTGTCTACATAGTCTATTAGTGATTCTAGCGCATGAGTTTCATTAAGCTCTAAAAGTGCAGGCCAACCACCTTTTATTATTTCCTTAAAATACTCTTCAACAGTTAATCCACCTAATCCACCAGCAAAAAAATCATCTTCAAAAATGCAAGAAAATGGTATTTCGCTTGTTGATATGCCCTTCTCATAAAGAGACATCGGACGCATGTACAGCCTTGAGAACCTTCCGGCACCAGTATGAGTTGTTATATTATTGTCTGGAATAGCAGAGCCCGTGAATATGAATTGTCCTCTTTGGTTTCTGTGATCAATCACGCTCCTAGCCACATTCCATAAGTTTGGTGCAAGTTGCCATTCGTCAATCAACCTCGGCGTATTTCCGCGCAATATTGAGAGCGGAGCTGTTTCAGCTTGCCATTGCACTTCTGGTGATGCATCTAGTCGAATTGAAGATTTAGAATGCCTAAGTGCAGTCGTAGTTTTCCCTACATATCTTGGACCCCTAAGAAGTATACCCCCAGATGAATGCAATTTGCGCCTAATTTGTTCCTCAATTACTCTTTCTTTGTAGTTCTTCATAGTAGTAGTATATCATAAATATCGATTTTGTCAAGTTTCCAGTATCGATTTTGTCATATTACGAATTACCTGCAATTGCTCAGTATCCATATTTCGGGTGTCCTACTTCAGATCTGAATGTGCAATTTTAGTTCCGCCTAGCACATCTGTGGTATAATATATACATGAGTAGTGTTCAGAAGGGTACGCCAATTGTTGAACTCCGTAATGTTAATAAGAGTTTTGGAGATTTGCATGTATTAAAAGACATAAACTTGTCGGTGGAAAAGGGCGAGGTAATTGTTATAATTGGACCTTCTGGTTCTGGGAAATCAACTCTTTGTCGAACAATCAACCGTCTTGAAACTGTGGATTCTGGACAGATTTTTATAGATGGTGAAAAATTACCTAAGAGCGGTAAAGAACTAGCGAAATTGAGATCAGAAGTTGGTATGGTGTTCCAGAGTTTTAACCTGTTTTCGCATAAAACTATTTTGCAAAATATTACACTTGGACCAATTGTGGTGCTGAATAAGGACAAAGAAGAAGTAAAGGCAGAAGCGATGCAACTTCTGGATCGAGTTGGTGTTGCCGAACAAGCAGAAAAACGCCCAGCACAATTATCAGGTGGTCAACAACAGCGCGTTGCAATTGCAAGAGCATTGGCTATGCATCCGAAGGTTATTCTGTTTGATGAACCAACTAGTGCATTAGATCCAGAGATGATTAATGAAGTTCTTGATGTTATACTGCAACTTGCAAGTGAGGGCATGACTATGGTTGTTGTTACACATGAGATGGGATTTGCCCGTTCTGCGGCGGATAGAGTAATTTTCATGGCAGATGGACAAATTGTAGAAACTGCATCTCCAGATGAGTTCTTTGATGCACCTAAAACTGATAGAGCAAAGGACTTTTTGAGTAAAATTCTTGTACATTAGGTCAAGAAGGAATATATGAAGTTTACTGTTAAATACATTTTCGCACTATTGGTTGTCGTAGTTTTTGGAATGGTGTGGTGTTATGGGATAAGTTTCATTCAAGATGGAATAAATACTGCAGTAGGACTTAAATACAACGATTTTTACCACGAGCAAAACGGAAAACTTGGTGATTTATACATTGGACCAGGAACACCTAGCCTTTATGGTGGCACGCAGATTGGTTGGACACGGATTTCGTACCCAGAACAAGCAGATGACTTCGCTAAACTTAGCAGTTCTGAACGAAAACCTCGCATTTACAACTTCGGAGCTTCAGAACTTGCGCAATTTGAAGTTGAGCATCCAGAAAGAGAAATTAAAAGTGGAAGTTATATTCCAGTTCCTATGTCAGGCATTAGAATTCAAGAAGAGATTCTACTTTACAAGATGTTTAGACAGCATGAAGATGAACGTAGTGGTAATCAAACAACTTTTTATGTCTTTGACCTCGCTGGAACAGACGGTTTAAGAGAGTTTGTTAATACCACAAAAGATTCATTTATTGGACAAGCATCAAAAATGTATGATATAGATATTCAGAAGTTGCAGATCAGCAAGAAACCGCTATATTCCTTCGATCGTACACTATTCCAGACATTCAAACCCTGGATGCCGTACAAAATGCAAGTAAAACCGTTTCTGCAAGGATTCTTTACCAAGTACTTTCTGGAGAGGAACACTCCTGTACATACAGTTTTATTGTACGCAAAACCACACCAAAAGCGTCCAAGTAATACTGATGTAGTAGCAAATTTGTCACCTAGTGTGGACACAAGTTTGAGCATGGAAACTGTACAGAAGTTCAAGGATATTCTACTAGATCAAAATTCTTTGACCAAGTTTATTGTTCATCTAATTCCGATGCCAGCCTATAAACAGCAACTATTCGCAGCTAGTTGGAAATATATTGAGGATGAATTTATACCATGGCTTCACGCGCATAATATACCAATTGTTGATGATCGCAATTTGTTTACAAATTCTGACAGCTATTATGACAACTACCACCTAGGTCCAGAAGCAAATCAGCAACTTGCAAAAAAATTCGGTGCTGAAGTTGATGAAATCGTGAACGCAGAAGTTTTAGGAGCAAGTAATGGTTGAAAATTCCCAAAAAATAACTGCACTAGAATTGCTCAAGATGGCGCGTAAATACACGAAGAATGATCAAACAACTAGCCAAACTCCAGACATAAAAGTGATGGTTCTTGGAAGTTATTCCACGCAGTATATATCATCATGTTTAGAGTACTTGTTGAACACACAAATAGACAAGAAAATAGAGGTTTTAGATGGTCAGTACAATTCAATTCTCAACAACGTATTAGACGAGAATTCACAACTTCATGCATACGAGCCTGATATTTTAGTACTACTACCAGATGTTGAAGACTTTATAAATTATGCACCTGAAAAGTTTTCAACAGATGCCCAAGTTAAGAGCGCAGTTCAAAAAGTTGTTGATTTTTACAAAGCGTTGTGGGCGAAAATACCATCAAAATGCCTTATTCTACAAGCGAACTTTGTTGTTCCAAATTTGCGAGCGCTAGGAAATCTTGAGGCGAATTACATCTGGTCAAAGAGCAGTTTTATATCTGCTGTGAATTTGGAGTTGTTGCATAAACGCCCTAGTAATGTTTTACTGCTTGATTTTGAACAACTTGCAAGTGCATTAGGTAAGAATAAGTGGTTTGATTATCAAGCGTATAATATGTACAAGTTCGGATTTTCACTTGATTTTCTACCAGAAGTTGTAGATTTGATCCAACGGCAAATTTCTGCCACAAGAGGAGCAACTAAAAAATGTCTAGTTCTAGATTTAGACAACACAATTTGGGGTGGAATTGTTGGAGATGATGGTATTGATGGTATTGAACTAGACCCACATACGCCAGTTGGTGAGAGTTACCGACATTTCCAAAAGTATGTACTTGAGCTAAAGAAACGTGGTGTAATCTTGGCAATCTGTTCAAAAAATGATGAAGAAAATGCACGTGAGCCGTTTGAAAAGAACAAGTATATGATATTACAACTTGCAGATATCAGTTGTTTTATGGCAAACTGGGATGATAAAGCGAACAACATTAAGAAAATTGCGGATGTACTCAATATTGGCGTGGATTCCATGGTGTTCTTTGATGATAATCCTGCAGAGAGATGTATTGTCCAGAAATTCATACCAGAATGCTTAGTAGTTGATGTTCCTAAGGAGATTGCAGATTATACAAGAGCATTAGAAGATGCGCATGCATTTGATTGGCTTCAATTAACAGCAGAAGACCTGAACAGAACTTCAAATTACGCAGCAAATACTGAGCGCGTTTCTTTAGCAACAAGTTTTACAAACTACGCTGATTATTTGGATGCACTGCAAATGGTTGCGCATATTGGGCAAATTAAACATGAGCAAATACCGCGTTTTTCACAGTTGATTAACAAATCCAACCAGTTTAACTTACGAACTATTCGTTATACAGAGGCAGAAATTGAGAAGTTGTACAATAATAATGCAGTTCACTGTATTGAAATAACTCTTGCAGACAAGTTTAGTGAACACGGACTAATAAGCTGTATAATACTGCGCAGAAATGACACTGAACTATTTATAGACACATGGCTTATGAGTTGTAGAGTACTAAAACGAGGAGTTGAAGATTTAGCACTAGAATATATTGTAGAACTAGCAAAAAACTGGGGCTTTAAGCAAATTTCTGCTGAATATATTCCCACTAAGAAGAATAAAATGGTACTGAATTTTTACCAAGAACTTGGATTTGAGAAGGTTGATGAAACACCTACTGGTAATGTGTATTATAAACTGGAAATAAACGATGAACTTGAAACAAAAAAACACTATATTAAACTAAGGAGAAAAGATGAACACGATTAATAAACTACAAGATATTTTCCGTGATGTATTTGATGATGATGAAATTGAAATAAATCAGGATATGACAGCAAATGACCTAGAAGACTGGGATTCGCTAATGCATATTCAATTACTAGTTGCTGCAGAAGAGAAATTCAGTATTAAATTTTCAACTGCAGAAGTTCTTAATCTGAAAAATGTTGGTGATTTCGTTGCTTTAATTGACAAGAAGTTGGAGAATAAGTAGTTGTTTGAATATTTTACTGCTGGTATTTCACTAACTAATCCGCTTTATGCTGCTGTTTTATTACTTGCGCCCATATTTTTGAACAACAACTTGAAATTTCGCAGATACATTTTCTGCGTTTTGAATGCATGTGTTATTACAATAGCCGCACCTTCTATTTTCCACGCAATTTTGCTGCTCTCTTGGTCACTTACTCCATATTTTGCGGTTCTTCTATGTACGCATGTGTTGAAAATCCGTTGGTATAAACCACTACTAATAACTACTATGGTCGTTGTTTTTGCATATTTACAGCACTACAACTGGATTTTTTCCACACTTCACATCTCATATATAACTGTGTGGAAAGTAGTTGGAATTAGTTACATTCTATTTCGGCAGTTAGATTTCATTATCCAATATGAGTACAATCAAGATCAAAATATACGAATTTCATTTATTGATTACTTTAATTACCAGTTGTCCTTTTATACACTGCTTTGTGGTCCGATTGTTCGCTATCAAGATTTTGTTTCAGACTTCTACTCTGTACGCATTATCCACGATTTTGATTCAATTTTAAACAAAGTTAGCAGAATTTTGAGCGGTTTTATTAAGATCTATTTGATATCTTCACTTTTGGACTATCTAGTTCATGCAAGTTATGAACATCTTACTACGGCGGTTTTGTCTGCACGAGTTATTGCTTGGTGCATAGTGATTTTCGGCAACATTTGGTATATCTATTTTAACTTTTCTGGTTTTATGGATGTTGTAATTCCTGCAGCAAGTTTAGCTGGTTTTCATCTTCCAGAGAACTTTAACAAGCCATATTTTGCGCGTGATATTTCAGATTTTTGGAATAGATGGCATATCACACTTTCATCATGGATAAAGGACTATATCTACACACCAACATATAAATATTTATTAACCATCAACAAGCCACTTTCTAGCTATTTTACCTACTTTTTGACATTTCTAATTATCGGAATTTGGCATGGACCAACACTTAACTACCTAGTTTATGGTATACTACTTGGTGTAGTTGCTATGCTATCGCAATTTTATACAGCAACCTTAAGAAAACGACTGGGTAGAAGAGGTAGTATTGAATTTCGAGCAAGGAAGTGCGTGCATATACTTGAAGTTTTATGCACATTAGTTATTTCTAGCGCTTGTATTATTTTTGTCGGACTTGATATTATAGGGAGGTTCTTTTGAACGAGGTAGATTTACTAAAAGTTGTAGGAAAATTTATTTATCTAGGACTTAAGATGGCAGTTGCTATAATTGCGGTTTATTTAGCCAGTGAGACTGCAGTTTTGTATGCAGGATTTTAGGAGAAAACATGAATTCACTAGAATATGCAGAAATAGAAGTTGGACAAACTGCTTCGTTTATGACTCAAATTACAGAAGAAAAAATGGCTAGATTTAGCATAATTACAGGAGATATTTCATCAATTCATTTAGATGATGACTGGGCAAAACAACAAGGTTTTAATTCAAGAATTAGTTATGGAATGTTAACAAGTTCGTATATTTCAACGCTTTCTGGCATGCATTTACCAGGTAAAAATAGCGTTCTATTATCTGAAAGTGCCAACTTCTTGTCTCCTGTATATCCAGGCGATTTTCTTACAATTACTGGAGAAGTGGTGGAAAAAACCGATGCACTTAAAGTTGTAAAAGTAAAAGTAGTGGTTAAAAATCAACATGATAAAAAAGTAATGCGTGGTTCGTATTTGGCAAAAATAATGAGCAGAAAAGATAAGGAGCAGAAAATATGAAACGAGTTTTTTTATTTACTGGAGGAACATCTGAACTAGGTAAAGCAACAATTTTACGACTACTTCAGGATAAAAATGGCGATGATGAATATATTGTGCATGGTTCTTCCACCTCGCATAAACTCAAATGGTTAGAAGACAAGATTGGCAATGACAAACTTCACTATATTGGTGCAGATTTTAGCAGGAGAGCAGGTGTTGATGCATTTCTTGCTGAATTTAAAAGACTTGAACTTGTTCCAACACACTGGATACATCTTCCTGCTCCTAGTCTTGAATTTACCCAATTTGCAAAAACCTCACTTATAAGCATGGACAAGAATCTTCAAATTGGGGTGTATTCCGCATTTTCTATTGCACAAGTTATTATACCACAGATGAAGAAAGTCAAGCGAGGAAAAGTTGTGTTCGTTTTGAGCAGTTGTATTTTATCAAAAACCAAGTATATGGCAAGTTATTCAATTGCAAAACATGCACTACTGGGCTTGATGCAATCCCTTGTTGCAGAATATGAAAGTAGTGGTATAAATATCAATGCAGTTGCACCATCCATGATGCAAACACAATTCATCAATCAAATTCCAGAACTTGCTATTTCCAGCATCCGCGAAAGCAGTAGACTTAATAAACTAGTTGATATTTCAGATGTTGCAGATGGAATCAGTTTTCTCTTGTCTAGTAAAATTATGTCTGGAGTTGTTTTACCTATCACCTTATAAAATCTTATTCTTAGCTTTACTTAGTGTACTACTTACTTTCTTGCGTACAACTTTCTAGACAAATCTGCTCCCACCAACAACATCAACATAACTACAACAAGTAAACTAGCAGGAACACCAGTTTGTGCAACTGCGCCTATTGTACTTGTGTTGCTTGCACTAGGGTTTGCAGGATTGTTTGGATTATCTGGTGTAGTTGGAGTTGCTGGATTAACAGGCGCGTTTGGATCTACTTCCGTTTTTACTTGTAGTACTTGCGCTGTACCTGCTTTATGCGTGGTGTTTTCTTTAGACCTTGCGAAGATATAATACTGGGTGTTTGGAGCAAGACCAGTAAACGACACTTTGCTATCTTCAATTGTAATAGTACCTTCAGAAGTTGCTGAATGCCAGTCGTTTATGTTTGTTGGAGGTGTACTGCTTGTCGATTTTGCATATTCTACTTCTTGTCCTGTTTCGGACAACAAAGTTGCTTGGTTTACAGTTATACTTGTACTTGTTTTTGATGCTAGTTGTAGTTCAGATACATCAGAGCCGTTAATTTTGCCTGTTACTGTTCCATCTCCTGTAACTTTTCCATCTGGTTCAATTACTACATTTGCATTATCTGCGATAGTTATAGTTCCTTCATTTTCCAGTTCACCAGCAATATCCACTTTTCCATCAACTATTAAAGTTACTTCACTTGGAACAACTACTTTTACGCCTTCTGGTATTGTTAAGACTGCACCACTTGGGATGGTTAGGTTTATGTTGATGGTGACGGTTATTGGATCTGTACCTGAAATTGTGACATCATTGCCAATTAGTATGCCGTTATTTGGTTCAGATGATGATTTTCCGTTGATGCCACCTGGTGCTAGGATTACGGGATGTTCTGAGATTGTAGTGGCAGTTGTTCCGCCACTCTGCCCTCTTCCGATACCAATCGCGCTGTTTGAAATAATTGTGCCACCAGTAATACTGATTGAGCCTTCGCTATTTCCAGCACCTCCTCCAATACCTGGAGATGCTAAATTACCTACCGTCGCAATAACTACACCACCAGTAATTGAGATTGTTCCTGCATCACCAAATGCACCTCCTATCGCTGCAGGATCACCCGTCCCTCCAGGAGTGTAAGCATAAACCACTCCGCCTGAGATATTGATTGTACCTGCATTACCATATGCACCTCCACCAATTCCAGCACCATACACTCCGCCAGTTGTAGTTACTGTTCCGTTGTTTATGGTAATGTTTCCACCAGATCCATGAACGCCTCCGCCGATTCCAGCGACATTCATTCCACCAGTTGCATTTACTGTGCCACCGTTTATAGTGATTGTTCCACCAGAGGCACGATCGCCTCCGCCGATGCCAGCACCATTCATTCCACCAGTTGCATTTACTGTTCCGTTGTTGATAGTGATGTTTCCATTAGCATTCTGATTTCTTGGGGTGTATCCACTACCTATTCCAGCACTGTAACCATAGCCTTGAGCGTCCACAATACCGCCATTGATAATGATTGTTCCA
>JAIRWY010000039.1 GCA_031268675.1 Candidatus Ancillula glyptotermitis
TGCAAAATACCGAACGTGAAAATATCAGGATCTGTTTTGTCCATCACCTTGAACGCCAATGTCTGCTTTTTGTCTTTTACACTGCCACTTGCATTTTGGCAAGTATTAGAAGCGTCAAATACTACTTTGTTTGCACCAGAAAGTCCATCAACAGGTGTACACTGCAGTGCATTTGTGGTATAATAAATGAACCTAATATACACGTGAAAGTGTTCGCAATGTATGAGCACGAATATGTACTTGACAAGCATAAAGATGTGTGGTATAATAAACATGAGAAAAAGGAAGAATGATGGTTAATAGTTTTGATGAAGTTAGTGGAGATACTACCGTAGATATTGGTAGTGTGGAGGTTTCGCTTGTTGAAAATCCTACTGCTGATGCGAATAGTAGTAATAAGACTATCTTCAAATTGAAGAAGAATGCTGAAAATCTAAAAACACTTTCCCAAAAGAAGCTCGCAATAATTATTGGGGCTGCAATTATTGGGGCTGCTCTTATTGTTGTTATCGCGGTTATTGCTATAGTATTAGTTGTTCGTAGTTATAATTGGACATCTGGCAATTTGGAAAAAATCACAGCATATAAAGCGAAAACAGTGAATGAAATTGCGAATTTGAAGTCAGAGTACACATTTAAGCACGGAGAACCAATTTTGTTAAAACTTGAGCTAAAAGCAGTTCAAGGTCAAAATCTTGGCATTCGTTGGGAGTTGCACAAGGCAGATCCAAGTCCAGATGATCAAGATTCAATTGTGAAAAAAAGTGCACTTCCACTGAATAATTCAAATGAAAAAAGTAATCAGTATATTGCACTAGTTTCATCAACCAAAACTGCGCTTGAATCTGGAAAATATGTAGTTAAATTCTATACAGATCAGGAAGACAGTAAACAAATTGGACAGTACAAAATTTCAATTACGGAATAATCTGCTGGAAGATAAAATGGTTACGACATTGCAAAATAATTTTTCGTTGTGCAATGGGCTTACTTTGTCTAGTATAAAAGCTACAATAAATATGATTGATGATGTTATTTTTTGCAGGCGACCGTTATCACAACTGGATGGACATATGAGTTCAGGTGCATACCATAAACTTGAAAATCTTCGAGCACTTAAGGAGTCAGAAGTTAAACGGACTTTGATTGATTTACTAATTGAAGAAGTTGATGAAAAGAATTATATTGCTCATGGGCTTATAGAAAATAAAGGACGAGGAAGGGTAACCACTATAAAATATATCATTTCATTTTCTTTTATTAGAGGTATGGTTTGGATTATTGATGACATTGAAATTCTGTAATATGCTCTAGTTTTGCATGATTTTGAACATTTTTTCAAGTGATTTTAATGCAGAAGTTGCTGTTTGTTTATCAACTTCAATTTTTTGCTGGTAGTTACCATTGAGAATATTGTCTAAATTCCATGCTAAATGAGGAAGACGAATGCGATTCATGGTTGCGCACGAACAAGAATAAAAGTTCAAGAAGTAGATTTCTTTTTCATCTTTATACTTCTGCTGCAAACGCCCTACTAAGTTGTTATCAGTTCCAATTGCAAATTTTGAACCATTTGGTGCATTTTGAACAGTTTCAATTATCTTGTTGGTTGAGCCAGCAAAATCTGCATTCTGTACAACCTCAAAATTACACTCAGGATGAACAATAATCTGGACATCAGGGTGTTCAAGTCGCATTTTCTCAATGTTCTTCATAGTGAATTGTTGATGCACAGCGCAGTAACCATCCCAAAGAATGATGAGTGGCTCAACATCAGTGCTTGGTAGAATTAGTTTGCCATTTTTATGGTTCCAAACTGCCATCTGCTCAAGTTCAACACCAAGGTTATAGGCAGTATTGCGCCCCAAATGCTGGTCTGGAAGGAATAGAATCTTCTTATTTTGTCCAAGTGCCCACTTTACAATAGTTTCTGCGTTAGTACTTGTAATGCATGCACCTCCATTCTCTCCAACAAATGCCTTAATCTGCGCAGTGGAATTTACATAGGTCAGTGGTATAATATTTGAACTGCCAAATTTACCAGTCAACTCTGCCCAAGCAATTTCTAGGTCCAATCGATTTGCCATATCAGCCATTGAACAACCTGCATTTTCATCTGGTAGGTACACATTTTGCCAACTTTCAGAAAGTATATCTGCAGTTTCTGCCATAAAATGAACACCACAAAAAATAATATGTTCTACGCTTTTATTTTTCGCAGCTTCCATTGACAAATACAGTGAATCACCTGTAACATCAGCAAATTCTACAACTTCGTCCTTTTGATAATGATGTGCCATGATGTAGAGTTTATTACCAAGTGTTTTTTTCGCAACTTTGATTTTTTCGCGCAAAGCATCATCATCCAGTTTCAAATAATGCTCTGGAATTTTATCCACTTTTAAGTTCTGCTCTTGACATTCAGTAATCTTATTACTTTCCATATTTTCATTATACCACAGGGCTATGACATTTTGCTTTAGGCGACATCCGCATCAGAAGTAGGACACTTTTCATTATACCATAGTTTGATGTTATTCTTTTGTTTTCGTGTTGTTGGACAACTAAAATGTCACTGTGTTTAATTTTATGCATAATATACTATGTGAATCGATTAAATGTAAATGAGAAACATAAATACTCAGTAATTCGTGATTATGTCGCTGGTAAAACTA
>JAIRWY010000028.1 GCA_031268675.1 Candidatus Ancillula glyptotermitis
TCGTGTGCAAGAATAATAAGGAAAAGTGTTTCGTTTTGAATCTTTTTATATCCTTCAAGAATTTGATTGTACTCATCATCATGCACTATAAATTTATATTCGGCCAATAGTTGAAATAAATCAGAATTTTGATTTATAGCATCATCAATTTTATCAGTAGAATCAAACGATAACACTTTTCCCGTTTTTGTGTTAAACACCACTTCAGTTCCATCAAAATTTCTTTTAATTGAATATTTGGTGAGGTGTTTGGAGTTACCAAGCGAATTTAGCATTTAACTATTACGCATCCCACATTAACACACGTTTTAGTAATCGAGCCATTGGACGAGTCTTTTGACGCTGATTCTGCTATCTTTACTGTATATTTCATATTATTTCTTTTCGGTTACTTTTACAATTACATATAGCATTATATCAGGATTTTTTAATTCTGAACCTACTATATAGGTCGTTTTCAAATTATTTTTTGAGTTTTTTGAGGTTTTTGTATAACAACTACACAAAACTAGTGAATTTTATGTATAACATATACAGAAAATTATAAAAAGTGTTCTATATATTAACTGCTTCCTAAATATAATAGTTGCTGTTTTAAGTAGGATACTTAACTACATGCACTAGAGGTCTGAGCAGTTGCCACGCAATTTACAGAATCATGGTGAGTATTAGGCAGCCTGCAACTTGAAAAAGTTGAATGTATTACTACTTATACTATATACTATTAACTGACAATAAACAACCTTCATATTTAAGGAGAAGTTATGAACAATACAGATACAAATCATCATGTAGATAATAACAACAACAGAATGAATTATAAAGATCTTCTAATAGATATGAAGCTCATAAAGTATATATAAGTGGTAAATATACTCGTTTTGCAAAAATTGATTATAAAATACTAGAACTAACTGAACATTGTTGTGGTTATAGACTTAGGTGATGAATAAAACAGAAGTAGATAACTTAAAGTACTAGTACATACACAAGCAATATGTCATCTTTTTGTATTTTGAGTGATGTGGTTGGATATACATGTGCTGATAAAGGAGTTTTAAGCATAAAACGCTACTATTTAAGGTGTTGATGATGGATGCGGATGTACAAAAAGCAAAAGTTGATGATAAATGTTGTGAGGAGGTTGATGTATGATCGAAGTTGTTGCACTTCTGATTAGAATGTACAATAACAGCATATATATTGCCTTCTATTTCTTTTTGCAGCTATTATGGCATATCCAATAGAAAAGTTATAAATTACATCATCTCATTGTTGGCTTAGCAGTTTCTAGTACCAGAAAAAACTGGAGTTGGTAAAATTCAATAAGTTCTTAATTCAGCTCAACAAGTTCTTGGTATGAATCATTCCAGATATCTTCATCACCATCAGGTAGTAGTAAAACACGGTCTGGATTTAATGCAGCAGTTGCACCTGGATCATGCGTTACTAGAACAATTGCACCCTCAAAACTAGCAATTGCCTTGAGGATTTCCTCACGAGACTGCGGATCCAAGTTGTTCGTTGGCTCATCAAGTAGAAGAACATTTGCCCCAGAAACAACAAGTTGGCAAAGTGCTAGACGCGTTTTTTCACCACCACTTAAAACTCCCGTAGATTTGTATACATCATCTCCGTAGAACATGAACGCCCCAAGAACACTGCGAACTTCAGTATCATTAAGATTTGCAGGTGCAACCAACTGCATATTTTGTAAAACTGTTTTTGAATTATCTAGCAAATCGTGTTCCTGAGCATAATAGCCAATCTTCAAACCACGACCTGCAACTACTTCACCCAAATCTGGCTTCAAAACTCCAGCAAGTATTTTTAGAAGAGTTGTCTTTCCAGCACCATTTAGCCCAAGAATAACAACTTTAGAACCTTTATCAATTACTAGGTCAACAGACATGAACACCTCATTTGAGCCGTAGTTTTTCGCAAGTCCAGTTGCTGCAAGTGGTGTTTTTGAACAAGGTGTAGGTGTTGGAAAATTCAAGCCCTTGACTTGATATTTAGTGGTTTCAACTTCCACAGAATCGAGCAACTTCTGCGCTCGTTTGAGCATCTGTTGCGCCGCAACTGCTTTTGTCGCACTAGCTCTCATTTTGTTGCCCTGAATTAACAATCTTTTTGCATCTTTTGTTGCAACCGCTGCCTCTCGCTTTCGCCTCTGTTCATCTACTGCTCTTTGTTTTAAATACCGCGACCATGAGAGTGAATATATATCTAAAACTGCGCGATTTATATCCAAGTAATAGACTTTATTCACGACCTCATCAAGCAACTTAGTATCATGCGTGATCATGATAAATCCACCAGTACAATTCATCAAGAAAGTTCGTAGCCAGTTAATTGAATCCGCATCCAAGTGGTTTGTAGGCTCATCAAGTAGCAAAATTTCAGCATCAGAAAAAAGTACGCGTGCAAGTTCAATACGCCTCCGTTGTCCACCAGATAAAACCCTAAGTTTGCGCTCTAAAACATCTTCAGTTAATCCAAGTGCAAGAGCTATTTTAGTTGCCTCAGATGTTGCTCCATAGCCTCCAAGTCCTAAAAATTCCTCAAACACCCTATCATAACGACTCATTGCTTGTGCCTGTACTTTTTCGTCAGCACTTCCCATTTCGCTCTGTAATTTATCAAGTTTTGCACTAATCTTATCCAAATTCTTAGCAGAAAGTATACGATCTAGCGCATTTTGCTCCACATCACCAACTTGTGTATCCTGTGGCAAATAACCAACTTTAGAAGTTTTTACAATACGGCCTTCAATATCTGCGGACTCATTTTGCTCCATCAAAGTTTTAAGCAGAGTAGTTTTTCCAGCACCATTTGCACCAACTAATCCAATCTTGTCTCCCTTTTGAATCGCAAAGCTAGAAGTACGCAAGAGGGAACGCGCGCCGATCGTAATCTGTAAATTTTCAGCTGACAACATTACTGCGGTTTTACCAATGTGAACGCAATAGTTTCACGGATTCCAAGTCCAGTCAACGCCATTAGTAGACGATCAATGCCCATGCCCATTCCACCAGTTGGAGGCATGCCATATTCTAAAGCTTCAAGAAAATCTTCATCAAACTTCATCGCTTCATCATCACCATCAGCTGCCAACTCACTTTGTTTAGTCAACCGTTCTCGTTGCAAAACTGGATCCACAAGTTCAGAATACGCAGTTGCAAGTTCAAATCCACGTACATATAAATCCCACTTCTCAACAACTCCAGGCTTTGTACGATGGTTGCGAGTAAGCGGCGAAGTATCAAGAGGAAAGTCCATAACAAAAGTAGGATTATACAAATGCGCTCCTACCAACTCTTCCCAAAGCAGTTCAACAACTTTTCCGTGTGTTAACAACTTCTTATTTTCACTAAGTACTTCTTTTTCTAGTCCTACTTTATTTGCAAGTTCAATCAAATCATCTAATGAAGTTTCAGGCGTAATCTTCTTTTGTGCAGCATCTGACAAAGATGTGTATAAATCTAGTCGCGTCCAATTTTCTGAAGCGAAGGAATATCGCGTAGTTTCTTTCAGCTTAGAATCAAATACTTCAACTTCAAGTGATCCGAAAACATCTAGTGCAGCTTTTTGTATTAAGTCCTGAGTTAAATCTGCCATTGAAATATAATCACTATACGCCTCATATGCCTCAAGCATTGTAAATTCTGGACTATGAGATGAATCAACACCTTCATTTCTAAAGTTGCGGTTAATTTCAAACACCTTCTCAATTCCACCAATTACTGCGCGCTTCAAGAACAATTCGGGAGCAATTCGCAAATACAAGTCTATATCAAATGCATTTATATGAGTCATAAACGGTCTAGCAGCAGCACCACCATGAATCGTTTGCAGCATCGGCGTTTCAATCTCTAAAAATAAGCGTTCATCAAAATTCTTGCGCAAACTCTTAACCACATTTGATCTAATGCGCACAATATCTCGCGCCTGTTGCCTTGTAATTAAGTCCACATATCTGCGCCTAGCTCGCGTGTCATCACTAAGTTCTTTATGCAAAACTGGAAGTGGTCTGAGCGCCTTGGATGCTAAAACCCATGAAGTTGTCAAAACAGAAAGTTCACCAGTTTTTGATGATATTACACGCCCAGTAACACTTATATGATCTCCTAAATCAACAGTTCGCTTAAAACACTTGAGAGATGCCGCACCAGGAGTTAGTGCAACACCTTCTCCATTGACCAAGTCGCTATCTTCAACTTGCAGATGTATATCCAACTCTTTTGCATTCAACATTGCCTGAATGCGCGCGCCTTGCCCCTCTTGTAGAGTTACGAACATCAACTTTCCAGCATCCCGCACAAACATAACTCGTCCAGTAATACTAACCGTCGTTTCAGTTTCTTCACCTGCATTAAGCGAGCCATACTCTTTGCGCAAGGTTTCAATGGTTGTTGTTCTAGGAACATGAACAGGATATGCACCAGATCCATATGCACCAGAATTTACCGCAAGTTCCTGAATTTTCGCGCGCTTAGCTTTTCTAAGTGCAAGTTGTTCAAAATCTTCTACTTGCTTATCTTCTTCTTTACTCATAATTAACTTAAACCTAACTTTATGATTACTTACAGTAGACTATTTATAATCCAAACTCTTTTTGAATACTCTTCCACTTAGCTTCCATGTCTTCAATTCCGCCAATTCCAGAAAATGCTTGTTCAGAAATATGGTCATACTTGCCTTCAACAATATTTGCAAATGCCTCAATAGTTTCATCAACAGGAACAGTTGAACCAGGTCTTCCAGTAAACTTCTCAGCAACATAAAAATTCTGCCCCAAAAACTGCTCAATTTTACGCGCGCGGCTAACAAGAACTTTGTCCTCTTCAGAAAGCTCATCAATACCAATAAGTGCAATAATATCTTGTAGTTCTTTATTTTTCTGTAGAATTACTTTGACTGCATTTGCTGTATCATAGTGCTTCTGTCCGACATAACGAGGATCTAGAATCCTAGAAGTTGATGCTAATGGATCTACAGCAGGGTAAATTCCGCGAGATGCAATGTCTCTGCTAAGTTCGGTTGTTGCATCAAGATGAGCAAAAGTGGTTGCTGGTGCAGGATCAGTATAGTCATCAGCAGGAACATAAATCGCCTGCAATGAAGTAATTGAATGTCCGCGTGTAGAAGTAATGCGCTCCTGAAGTGCACCCATTTCATCAGCGAGGTTCGGCTGATATCCCACAGCAGATGGCATACGGCCCAAAAGTGTAGAAACTTCAGAACCTGCTTGTGTAAACCTGAAGATATTATCAATGAACAACAAAACATCCTGATTCTGCACATCGCGGAAATATTCAGCCATAGTCAATGCTGCTAATGCAATGCGAAGGCGAGTTCCAGGTGGTTCATCCATTTGTCCAAAAACTAGTGCAGTCTTGTCAAAAACACCAGCCTCAATCATCTCAACGATTAGATCATTTCCTTCACGAGTACGTTCTCCAACTCCTGCGAACACGGAAACACCACCATGATTTAATGCAACTCGTTGAATCATTTCCTGAATTAACACAGTCTTACCAACACCAGCACCTCCGAAAAGTCCGATTTTACCACCCTGAACATATGGAGTCAACAGGTCAATAACTTTAATACCAGTCTCAAACATTTGCGTCTTGCTTTCAAGCTCATCGAAATGTGGAGGTTTGCGGTGAATTGCCCATCTTTTGGTTACTTCAAATTTCTCATCAGGTTTTAAGTTCAAAACTTCACCAGTAACATTAAAAACATGCCCTTTTGTAATGTCACCAACTGGCACAGATATTGGTTCGCCCGTGTCTATAACTTCATTTCCACGCATTAAACCATCCGTTGGATTTAGTGAAATTGCACGCACAATTGAATCCTCAAGATGCTGCTCAACTTCAAGTGTAATTTCATGCGAACTTTCACCCTCAACATTTTCACCCATGTCAATAGTAGTCTTCAGCGCGTTATATATTTGTGGCATAGCACTTGGTGGAAACTCAATATCAACTACAGATCCTATTACACGTACAACATGCCCAACTACATTCTGCTTAACATCATGTTCCTTCATTTTAACTACTTTTGATGCCATATCCGTTTCCTTTCTATTTGATTATCACTAACTACCACTAGCTACCTCCTAAAGCATCTGAAGATGAGATAATTTCAGTAAGTTCCTGAGTAATTCCTGCCTGGCGAGCCTCATTCTGCTTTCTAATAAGTTCTTCAATTAACGACTTCGCATTATCTGTTGCTGTGTGCATTGCACGCTGACGACTAGCAGTTTCACTTGCTGCTGCATCTAACAAGCACTCATGAATTAGCGCATATATATAGTACGGTAAAACAACATCTAGTGTCTGCTTCTCTCCAGGCTCAAAGAGATAGAGTGATCTTTCAGAACTACTTTTAGAAGTGCTACTTTCAGTAGAATTTTCTTCATCAAGATCGCCAATTGAAAGTGGAAGCATATTGATTACACGAGGTTTTTGCGTCACCATGTTGATAAACTCTGTGCACACTATCTTCAGCTGATCAGTTCCTGTTAGTTCATCAGTAGATAAAAATGATTTCAGTAGTGTATCACCAATTTCAACTGCGCGGTTAAATGATGGTGCATCTGAATCCCCCTCCCATGATGCGACAATTTCACGTCCTCGGAACTGGTAGTAGTTCTTAGCACGGCGACCAGATATAAAAAGTACTGGAACTTTCCCTTCACTTTCAAGATTCTTGCACAGTTTCTCAGTCTCACGAATTACGGTTGCAGAATATGAACCAGCCATACCTCTGTCAGAAGATACACACAAAACTGCAACTCTATTTGTGCGTTTCATTCCTAGTTCTTCTCTATTTGCCGTGAGTGGATGTTTGATTGAAGTATATGTAGCAACTTCCCATGCAACTTTTGAAATAACTTCAATATACGGTCTTGAATTCTGCGCAAGCATACGCGCCTTATTTATACGTGAAGCAGCAATTAACTCCTGCGCATTAAAAATCTTCTGAAGGCTCTTTGTACTAGCAATACGCTTTTTGTACTCAAGTTGACTCACCATACAGTACATTATACCACATCAGGTAAATTTAATACGAGAAATTTAAAACAAACATCAGGATTTATAATACATTTTATGACTGATTCTTCTCTGAGTTACTATATGCATTTATAATTTTGCCTACTATTTCGTGTCTAACAACATCATCTGTGGTAAGCCTAGTTATTTTAAGACCGCTAATTTTGCTTAAAATTCTAGTTGCAGTTAGAAGTCCACTAGTTCTGTTATATAGGTCAGTTTGTGTAAGGTCACCAGTTATAATCATCTTTGAGTTTTCACCGAGTCTAGTTAAAAACATTTTCATCTGCTCATTTGTTGTATTTTGTGCTTCATCAAGAATAATTATCGCATCATTTAATGTTCTACCTCTCATATATGCAAGTGGAGCAACTTCAATTGTCTGATCTTCTAAAAGCAATGCTAGTGATTTTGCTTCTAACAACATGCCTAGTGAGTCATAAAGCGGGCGTAGATATGGGTCAATCTTGTTCATTAAATCACCAGGTAGGAACCCTAATCGCTCACCTGCTTCAATCGCTGGACGTGTTAAAATTATCTTGCGCACTTCCTTCTTTACAAGAGCTTCTAATGCTTTTGCAACTGCAAGATATGATTTACCAGTGCCAGCAGGACCCACGCAAATAGTAATTGTATTCTGATCTATATCTGACAAGTACCGTTTTTGTCCAGGTGTTTTTGGATGTGCAATATTCCGCAACTTCATTTAGGTGTTCCTCCATAAAGTTCAAGTATACCGAACTCATTAACCACTAGATATGCCAATATGCAGAAAATACAGAATATCACTATTGCAATCGACCTGTTAAATAGAACAGTAGTAATAGGAAATTTACGCTTCAGTATAAGCAGAAGCATATAAAAGATGATGAATATACAAGTTGATACAATAGCAGAAATAATTCCAATATTCAGGCTGTTGACTTTGTAGGATTGATGATGATAAACAACATATGTAGGATTTTGGAAATTCTGCCTAGTATATGCAACACCAGTTAAAAACTGCACAATAGAAACGAAAAATAAACTTGTAAATTTCCAAATATGAGCACATGGATATAAAATCGCCAAGAGAACACTTAGGATCAAAAAAGTAGCAGAAATCCATCCTAAAAGATAAAAAACTTCTGCGCTATAGTCAAGTATTGCAAGAAATTGTGATGATGAATAATGCCTATTTGCGTAGTCTATACCATTTCGCGCAAAACTAAGTCCTAATGCATGCGGAACTACAATACATACTAAAGCAAATGCGCCAAAAACAACACCTTTTGGAATATGTAACTTAAAAATTTTCTCCTCTTGCACATATTTATTATACCACAACTAGTAAAAGCACTATGCTAAAATATGAAAAATAACTAGTCTTATACGCTTTTTGATAAATAACATACACTTAAAACGTCTTGATAAAAAAACAAAACCGCTAGGTACAACATGCGCCTAGCGGTTCCTTGATGTCAATTAGTAAGATGAAATAAAAATCTAATACAAAACACCTTCCAAAAGTTGCTCTCATCATCTTTACCGATACAACTCAACTCCAACATTAAAACTTGAAAGAGCAAGCCAGCAGGCAAACAAAAGCAGATGGAAGATGATCTACATTGAAAATTTTCACTATAGATTCACAAAAATCTTCTTTTCAAATTCTGTCATAGGAACAGATTCGGACTTCTCTATTTTCGCCTGGACATTACTTGGACTTACTGCAAAAAACAGACGACAAGACAAAACATCAGTATCAATAAAACCTAGATTAGAAAAATCAATTGGAAAAGTGTATGTTCCTGGAAGTGTGCTTTGAGGTAAAACAGCTCCCATACTCTCCAGTCGTACACCGCGACTACTCTCAATATTATAATATGCAAGCCCAGTCAATTCTTCAGGTCCAGTTTCTACTGTAATTCCAGAAGTAGTTGTTGCTCTAAACCCAAACCCGACTTTGTGCACCTTTGTGCCATCCAGTGGCAATCCAGAAAACGAAACTTTCATTGATGGATCTAATTGTCCACTATCCGAAACATCATTTAAATTAGTACCATTAGAAATTGGACCAACGATTATTTGAGTATCTGGAGAGTTTTTATCTGAAATATGTGAACTAACATTAAGCTTTTCTGTTGGGCGAATGATTTGTTCAAACGAATTACCATCATAATCTTGATATGCAAATGAAAGTGGAAGTGACGAACTATTGTTAAATAAATACGGTACTCCCTCCTTGCCCTCACCACCATCAACTCTAACAAACTGACCACCACCTATTTTAACTCCTCCAGAATAAGTGACATCTCCATCCTTAAATACATTTTCTTCTGAAAATACTCCACTCAAAGACTGACAAACTTTACCAAGAAGTGCTCCACCAGTTAATAAACTACTAAATATACCCATAACTATTCCTTTTCTATTTATGTAGTTTATATTATAGCACAACTTTTTATATTTGTCAAGTATTCCTATAACGTTATATTAATCTATTGCTTGAAATCTGTGCTTGTGTACTAATAATACAGTAACAAAGCTTGCAGGTATTACTTACGACTTCACGCTAATTCCTCAATATTAACATCCTTAAATGAACATATATGTGCTGAATTTATACGACGAGTTTTGCGGTAGATATCCCATACCCATGCATCTTTTAGTACAATTTCAAAGTAAATATTTGCACCAGTGCCTTTAGACTGCATATCAACGGTATTTGCTAAATACAACCTCCTCGCAGTTTCAACAACATATTTGAACTCTGGAACAATCCGCTGGTACTCGTTATAAAGTTCAAGTTCTGAATCTAACTCAAACTGCTTCAACTTCTCCTCTAGATCCGCCCTGAGCATCTATTTAGCAGCCTCTTGTATAATCAATTCTCGCACTTTTGAACCATCTGCTTGCCCACTGGTTGCTTTCATCACCATGCCAATTATTGGACCTGCAGCACCAATATTTCCACTTGCAATATCCTCTTTCGCCTTAGGCATACGAGCAAATGCATCCTCAATAGCTGTAATCAAAGCAGAATCGTCATTAACAACTTTTAAACCTCGTTTTTCAACAATTTCCTTAGGATCTCCCTCACCAGCCATCATTGCATCAAGAACGGTGCGAGCAATCTTGTCGTTAATTTCACCAGCCTCAATCAATTCCTGCAAACTCGCAACCTGCGCTGGAGTTACCACCTGTGTGGCAATTTCATCAAGTGTAAGCGCATTCAAGGACGCATAATTGGCTAAACTAGTCATCCACCATTTTCTAGCACCTTGCGCACTAGAACCAGCTTTAACAGTTTCCTCTATAACATCTAATGCACCAGCATTTATAACATCGCGCATTTCTAAATCTGTGTACTTATACTCCGCTTGCAAGCGCTTTTTTCGCTCTACAGGCATTTCTGGTAACAAAGCGCGCACTCGCTCAACCCATGCAGTATCAATTTTGAGTGGTAGTAAATCAGGTTCTGGAAAATACCTATAATCATCTGCATCTGATTTTGGTCTACCAGCACTTGTTGACTTTGTATCTTCATGCCAATGTCTAGTTTCCTGTAGAATCTCCTTATTTGCATCTAGTAGTTCTGCTTGCCTAGTAATTTCGTATTGCATAGCCTGCGAAATTGCATTGAACGAGTTAACATTTTTAGTCTCAGTGCGAGTTCCAAGTGTACCACTATTCTTAGGAGAAAGAGACAGATTAACATCAGCGCGCACATTCCCTCTTTCCATTTGCGCCTTAGAAACACCCAGTGCCTTGAAAATATCACGCAAAGTCCTTACAAATGCGGCTGCAACTTCTGGTGCACGCGAACCAGTGTTCAAAACAGGACGAGTAACAATTTCAACAAGCGGAACACCTGCACGGTTGTAATCAACCAAAGAGTAGTCTGCGCCATGAATACGCCCACTACTTCCTCCAATATGCGTATTTTTACCAGCATCTTCCTCTAAATGTGCTCGTTCAATTTCTACGCGAAATACCTCACCATCATCTAGTTCAACATCAAGATGACCGTTTATACAAGTTGGTAAATCATACTGAGATGTCTGGAAATTCTTGGTCAAATCGGGGTAGAAGTAATTCTTCCGCGAGAAAACAGATACTGGTGCAATTGAACAATTGAGCGCTAGACCAATCATTATTGCATATTCAACTGCTTGACGATTCAGAACTGGTAATGCACCTGGTAGACCCAAAGAAACTGGAGTTGTCATAGTATTGGGGTTCTTCAAATTCTCAGCTGTATTGTCAAATGCAGGATTCGGTGCCGAACAAAACATCTTAGTTCTCGTTGCTAATTCAACATGTACCTCAATTCCAAATGCTGGATCATACTTCTTAATTGCTGTATCAAAATTCACAGTGAACTCACCTCCCTAGCTTTAGGTAATTTGGGCAAAATCTTCTCTAATGCTGTACCAATTTCATAAAGTTTGCTATCATTTTTTGGACAACTCAAAAGTTGAACTCCCATAGGTAAATCATCCTCACCAAGCCCACCTGGAATACTAATACCTGGAATTCCTGCCAAATTTGCAGGGATAGTTGTAATATCATTTAAGTACATCGACAAGGGATTGTCAAGTTTATCCCCCAATTTGAATGCAACTGTTGGAGCAGATGGACTTATTAACACATCAACTTTATTAAACGCATTCTCAAAGTCTTGTATAATCAGAGTTCGAACCTTCTGTGCAGCTGCATAATATGCATCGTAGTAACCACTAGAAAGTGCGTAAGTTCCTAGAATAATACGCCTTTTTACTTCATCACCTAATTTTTCGCCACGAGTATTAGCCATCATCTTTTCAGCAGTTTGACCATCTACGCGCTTTCCATAACGAACACCATCAAACTTAGCAAGATTACTGCTCGCTTCCGAAGGCATTATCAGGTAATACGCACCAAGTGCATACTCAAAGTGTGGCAAACTCACCTCAGTTACTGCGGCTCCCTCGTTCTTAAGAATCTCAACAATTTCATCAAACCGTTTTTTTACAAGTGGAGCAAAACCAGCAACTTTCTCTCCACTCAGTTCTTTAATGACGGCAATTTTTGCACCTTTTAGCCCATTTTTCGCACCAAGAAGTGCTGCAGTGGTATTCGTGGGCGCAATTGCTAAAGAGGTTGAATCATGCGGATCATGACCTTGAATAACATCTTGCAAAAGCGCAGCATCCAGAACCGTTCTAGCAACTGGACCTGCCTGATCAAGTGAAGATGCGAGAGCAACTAGACCGTACCTAGAAACTGCACCATAAGTTGGCTTGACCCCAACTGTTCCTGTAACTGCTGCTGGCTGCCTGATTGAGCCACCAGTATCCGTGCCAATTGCAAGAGGTGCCTCAAATGCACCAACTGCAGCCGCAGATCCACCGCCACTTCCACCTGGTATTCTCGTAAGATCCCATGGGTTTTTAGTATTACCATATGCAGAATGTTCAGTTGAGGATCCCATAGCAAATTCATCCATATTCGTCTTGCCCAAAATTGGCATTCCAGCATACTTCAACTTCTTTACCAATGTTGCATCATACGGCGGAATCCAACCCTCAAGGATTTTTGAACCAGCAGTTGTTTGAATTCCTTTCGTTACAACAACATCTTTCACTGCAATTGGAAGTCCTGCTAGCGGATGAAGTTCATTCTTTTCATCAACAGCAACTTCACAATTTTCGCCCAAAACCTTAACTGCCTTCCAAGAACCAACTTCATCTAGTGCCGCACGTTTCAGCCCGAACTTCCCCGTTGCCAAATCAATGTGATCTGCAACAAGTCTTGCCTTTTCAGGTGTTGTAATAATAAATGCGTTTATTTTATCATCAACTTTCTCAATCTGGGCAAGATATGCATCAACAATTTCACGCGCAGTAACTTCGCCAGAAGACAACTTCAGAGCCAGGTCGTACGCTGTATTTTCTATCAAACTCATACTCTTTTCTACCACTTTTTACTCCTCACCCAAAATCTGAGGAACTGCAAATTGATTATCTTGCTCTTTTGGAGCAGCATGCAGAACATCTTCTACTTTCAACAAATCACCTTCATACGGATTCAGTGCATCATCCACTTCGCTTTGTCCATCTGCTGTAATATGAACTGTTGCTGGTATATCCTCGCGCAGTACGCTATCTAGTGCTATTGGACTTGCTGTTATAGGAACATCTTCTAAATTCAACTCCTGTAGTTTTTCAATAGACTCGTTGATGATATTCAAGTCCGAAGTCAATCGCACAACTTCATCATTGCGCAGATTTATCCTTGCTAACTTTGAAAGTTCAATAATATCTTGGGCAGTAAAATGTTCACTCATATATTTATTATACCACAAATCTAACATCTGCACTTTTAGCTGCATCCGCACCCAAAATACAACACCTTCCATTTATCATCAACCTACTCACCAACATTTATCATCAACCCCTCTTCAATACAAGTCTTCTTTTATTCAGGGGGATGTACATGTAAAAATTTCTTCTTGAGCAAATCCAGGTGGTTTTATAACCTAGACCTTCATTAAGGCTAT
>JAIRWY010000029.1 GCA_031268675.1 Candidatus Ancillula glyptotermitis
TTGTCCATTAACCACATCTCCTCATAATAAAACTTCTTCTATTATAGCACCCCCCCCCCCCGCTTGTCAAGTGCCCAGCCAGCCCAAACACCAATTCTGCAACTTCTACTGCCCCCACCCCGCTTGTCAAGTGCTGCATCCGTATCAGAAGTAGGACATATTAAAAAGTTGGTATTTTGTGCAGGAAACTGCAGAATGAAGAACTGGAAGAGGTTCAAAAGGTGGCAAAACGTACCTCATTTAAGAAGAAGGCAGTTGGGCAACGACCCAAAAAGCTGCTTTAAGGAAAGTACTCTTCATCAATCGCATTTTTTATTCTGCTCGTTAGTTTCACGCAAAATGCAGGCCTTAATGCATTCTTGTACTTGCTAATCCAACCATTCTTATCAACAAGTCCAGTGCTAAATACCTGTGCAGCATAATGGCCACTTATACCTGGAGATCTGAGCCACCAAGAATAGGGATATATCCGCAGGTGGTTCTCTAATTTTTCAACCTCATCAGTTGACAGGATCCAAAAATATGCACCAGTTACATTCGGTCCAGCAATTGATCCATCATCAGTTATCTTACTCTCACCAAATGACCGCTGTATAATTTCAACTTCTGGCTCTAATTTACTAAATTGCGTATGCAAATTTTCAAGTTCTGCCTGTGCTTGCGAATTATAGTAGTTGTTATTATCACCAAACTGCACCTGCTCACCATTCATGAACTTCGCCGCACTCTGGCTCGCTAGTAGAAGAATTGCGCTTGATTTGGGCGTTGAGATCATACCATGTTGAACACCATCGTTGTAACTAACAACATCCCATAGATACCCACCAAGTTGTATCTGCTTTACACTTGAGCACGCCCCAACAACTAGATTTTCCATAATATTTGCTGTACTTGCGCTGACTTTTACAACATCCTTAATGAATGCATCCGTTTTAATATATAGTGCAGGTCGCAAGGCATTTACTTCATTCTCTTCAGTTCCATTAAAGTTGATTTCACCATCTTTAAGCATTTTATGACCAGTTGAAGAACTTAACCACCAAGAATTTGCATATGCGCGTATAGATTTTTTCAACATACTTGCACTATCGGCATTCAATAACCAAAAAGGCTTGTTCGTTCTGGGTTCTTTAACTATTTTCTCAGCATCTTCTAATTTTAGGTGTGCGAACAAGTTGTCAAGATTTTTAGTAATATCCTCATACTTAGCCACAACATCAAGAAAGGTATAACTAGTTACATCTAGTAATAAAGTTACTGTATCTTTTGGCCCATAAATTCCAGCTGTTTCATCATTATTATATCCAATTGTATCCCAGTTATAACCAGCAAACTCAACTTTTGAACTAGCATAATATCCACTATTTACGGCATTTAGGCTATTATAAGAATTGCACTGATCTTCGCCAAAATAATTCTCTTCACCAGTAGATAATGAACCTTTAAAAAAAACAGTGTGCACTAATCCAACAATCAAAAGCGCACAAACTAGTTGAAATCCTATTCTTTTTGTTTTCCGCATATTAAACTTAAACCCCCATATTATTAACTCCTTACTGAAAACTTACAGCTATATGATTATAATACATCTAAAACAAGTATTTATAAGATATACATAAAACTAATAACTAATAAATTGTACAACACATCAACCGTTAAATATCCAAGATCTTAGATACTGTACAACTGTTAAGCAGCTGTCTTTATAACGGCAATAGCATTACTGCTTGATGCAGAATGCACATCCACATTCTTCTGATTAGAATCCAGCCAAAAGCAAAATGTCATAGGGGTGTGGTATAATGGAGATAATGTATTTGAAGAGTCTCGTATTACGTGGATTTAAGAGTTTTGCAAGGACTACTGAGTTGTCAATAGAGCCTGGAGTTACTTGTGTGGTTGGACCGAATGGATCTGGTAAATCAAATATAGTTGATGCACTTGCTTGGGTTATGGGTGAACAAGGCGCAAAAACTATGCGTGGTGCTAAAATGGATGATGTTATATTTGCAGGTTCTGATGGAAAAACTGCTGCATTGGGGCGCGCAGAAGTAAGTTTAACAATTGACAATGCAGATGGTGTTTTACCAATTGAGTATACTGAGGTCACCATTACACGCACGATGTTCAGAGGTGGTGGTTCTGAATATAAAATTAATGGTAATTCATGCAGGTTATTGGATATTCAGGAACTTCTTTCGGATACTGGACTTGGTAAACAGATGCATGTAATCGTTGGACAAGGTCGTTTGGACACCATTTTGAATGCTTCTGCACTGGATCGTCGCAGTTTTGTTGAAGAAGCTGCAGGAATTCTCAAACACCGCCAACGCAAGGATCGCGCAATGCGTAAATTGGAGTCAATGCAAAGTAATTTGATGCGCCTAAATGACCTAAGTGCAGAAGTTCGCCGACAACTTGGACCTTTAGGTCGGCAGGCTGATATCGCATCTCGTGCAAACACAATCCAAACAACTCTTCGTGATGCAAAAGCACGCATTTTCGCAGATGATTATGTACAATTGCTGAATATGAAGACTGCTAATCAGGAGTATTTGAAAAATCTACATTTAGAACTTGAAGAACACAATGTACAAGCGAAAAAACTGAACAAGAATATTGATGAACTTCATAAACAACTAGAAAATCAAGAATCTCGTGAAATTACAGAAACTATCTATAAACTTAGTTCACTTAAAGAGCGCTTCAATTTACTGAGCACGCATGCGGCTAGAACTGAGGAATTACTTGCAGATTCTGCATTACTATTTGAAGGACAAGATCCAGAAGTACTACTAAAAAGTGCCGAAAAAGCACGCAAAAAGCACGCAATACTTGATGCAGAACTTCAGGAATATGCTAAAACTCTAGAAGCTGCAAAAGCAAGTAGTAAAAAAGCGCAAGTTGATGCAGAATTCCTTAACCAAAAAGTGCAGATTATCCGAAAAACTTCAACAGAACACCGCGAGTTCATTGCAAAAACTACTGCAATAATTGAGACTACGCAGAAACGTATTCATGATGAACAAGAGCATTCGGTTACAATCAGTAAGCAGTTAGAATCCATTCAAGTTGATTTATCCAGTAGTTCAAAAGTGCTCGAAGACTTAGACAAGCAGCTGGGAAAAGTACTAAAATCTGTTGAAACTGCTACTAAAAAAGTGGAAAATGCCACAAAAGTACAAGAGCAAACAGCAGAAGATGTTAACAATCTCAAAGAGCAGTTGAATAAAAAAACACATGAAATATCTGCAACTTCGGCAAAATTGAGCGCACTAGAGGATATGTTAAGTCAACAAGTTGGTAAAAATAGCAAGTTGGTAAATAAGAACTTAAATACTTCAAAATATCCAGACCTGTTTATAAACTTAAAGCAGACTGTGAGTGCGCTTAAAAATGAGTTAGAAGTACCTTTTCTAGTTGCAGAAAATCAGAAAGTTGCTAATTTGGCACTGGAAAAATTACCAGATATGAATATAATTTGTCCAGATGGTAAACTTCTATACTATGAAAGTCCAGATAGTAATTCTTCTGGTGAAAAAGTACCTATTCAGTTTCAAATAAAAGAAGTCCAAAAGGAACTTGAAAAAACGCAGAAAGAAGTCCAAAAACTGACTGAATTATACGAAAAAGCTCAGAAAAAGCAGTTGGAGGCAAAAGAAAATCTTGCTACTGCAAACTCGGAGTTGAAAACTTATGAAACAAATGCACGCACGCTCCAAGCAGATTTAGTATCTGCGCAGAACACAAAGGGTGCGAAGGAAAATGAGATTGAGCGTCAAACTGCAGAATTGAATAAACTTGCGGAATTTATTAAACAACGAGAAGGTGAACTGGTAAAACTTAGTGAACAACTACGAACTTCTGAAGAGAACAAGGATACTTCTGGTACAACTCTTCAAGAGGCGATTGATAAACAGGCACTCGCTGAAGCAAACTGGTCAGTTGAACGGAAAAATGAACAAGAAATACTTGCCAAGTTCGTGCGAATGGAAGCAGAAAATGCTAGTCAATTAGCTCGCGCAAACGAACTTCAAAAGCAAGCAGATGCGGAAATTCAAGCGCGGAAACTAGCACAGATTGAAAACGAAAAGCGGAAGAAGCGAGCAGTAGTTATGCAAATGGTGCAGAGAATTTGCCATTTGGTTTTAGAAAAGATTGAGCAGACATTCCAAGAAGCACAAAAGCGCAAAGATATCCTAGTTCAGGCGCAAGTTGCTCAAAATGAGGAACTTTCTAAATACAACGCAGAGTTAAAAAAATTGCAAGCAGTTATTGAACAAGCACAATTGAATGCGCACAAAAAAGAACTAGATTTCGCCAACACCGATGCTAAAATCAATGCTCTTGAGGAGAAGATGAATGAACAACTGTCACTAAAACCTGATATTCTGATTGCAGAATTTGGTCCAAATGTTGAAATTAAACTACCAGATCCAAAAGATGCTGAAAAATTCCTAATTTTGCCTTATATACGTACTGAACAGAAAAAACGCCTACGCAATGCAGAGCGTGAGTTGCTTGCACTAGGAAAAGTAAATCCGCTTGCTTTAGAAGAGTTTGAAGCACTTGAAGAGCGGCATAAATATCTAGTTTCGCAAATTCATGACCTTGAAAAGTCTCGTACAGATTTAATGCAGATGATTAACGAAATTGATGGTTATACAAAAGAAGAATTTAACTCTGCCTTTGAAGATACTGCACGTGAATTTACTGGAGTGTTTGAGACTCTTTTTCCAGGTGGAAAAGGTAGAATTTTCCTCACAGATCCAAGTGATTTGCTAAATACGGGCATTGAGATTGAAGCAACACCTGCTGGTAAACGCATTTCAAAGTTGAGTTTACTTTCTGGTGGAGAACGTTCTTTAGTAGCAATTGCACTTCTAGTTTCTATATTCAAGGCACGCACAAGTCCATTTTATGTAATGGATGAGGTTGAAGCAGCACTTGATGATATAAATTTAAGCCGCTTGTTGAAGATTTTTAGTAGTATGAAAAAAACTTCGCAGTTGATAATTATTACACACCAAAAGCGCACGATGGAAATTGCTGATGCACTTTATGGCATTACAATGCGAAAAGACGGTATAACACAGGTGATAAGTCAACGAATTGAGCAAAAAGACGATGCAGATACAATATCCAAAGGAACAAAATGATGAATGCACTAGAAGAAATGTATCAAACTGTTATACTTGATGAATACCGTAATCCGCGCGGAAAAGTTGCAAAAGTGGAAGCCGAATTTCAGTCACACCAGTATAATCCTACTTGCGGAGATGATATAACGGTTGGAATTACTGTGAGAGATGACAAAATTCTTGAAGTTGTATGGTCTGGTTCTGGTTGCTCAATTTCATTAGCATCTGCCTCAATTGCAACTGATTTATTTACACAGAGAAGTATTGAAGAAGCGCATGCACTCATCGCGCTGTTTAAGGAACTCATGAATTCACGAGGTGAAGGTTTAGATGACAAAAAGATGGATAAACTAGAAAATGCAGTTGCGTTTACTGGTACCTCAAAGTTTCCTGGTCGCATAAAGTGCGCATTACTTGCATGGTTGGGCATACTGGGATCTATTGAGAAGTTTGGGACATTTTCACATAAACTAGGCTGTGAGTAATGGACTTATTTGAATCAAACTACACAAAAACAGAGCAAGAAATGAGCCATTTACCACTGGCGGTTCGAATGCGACCACAAAATCTTGATGAAATAGTTGGACAACGGCATTTACTTTCTCCAGGTGGAATTCTACACATTATGGCAACTGAAAATAGTTCAAATTCTGATAAAGCAACTGCACTTGCACCGTCAATCATACTCTGGGGACCACCAGGTGTTGGTAAAACTACACTCGCATATCTAATAGCCAAGAATTCCAGACGCAGATTCAGGGAGATTTCCGCAGTTTCGGCTGGAATTAAAGAAGTGCGAGAAGAAATTGCAGATGCAAAACGAGCGCTGGTTGAAAAAGGTGTTGAAACAATCCTGTTTATTGATGAAATTCACCGTTTTTCAAAAACACAACAAGATGCATTACTACCCTCAGTTGAAAATAGAACAGTTGTTTTAATTGGTGCAACTACTGAAAATCCATATTTTTCTGTCATTAGCCCACTTCTATCGCGCTCGATTATGCTAACACTTCAAAAACTTGAAGATGATGATCTACTAGAATTGGTTTCACGCGCAATAAAAGATAAGCGCGGACTTCGATCAGGCGTTGTGATATCAGAGACTGTTAAAAAGCAACTTGTGCAAATGGCATCTTCAGACGCTCGACGCGCATTGACTCTACTAGAAGTTGCAGCATCTAGTGCATTTACGACAAGTACTGCAAAGCGCCCCACAATAACGGCAAAAATTCTTGAAGAGAGTGCAAATGTGGCGCTTTTAAGATATGACAAAGATGGTGATAACCACTACGATACTGCATCTGCATTCATCAAGTCCATGCGTGGTTCAGATGTAGATGCTGCACTTCACTACTTGGCGCGAATGATTGTTGCTGGTGAGGATCCACGGTTCATCGCACGTCGAATTATGATTGCCGCGTCTGAAGAAATTGCTATGGCTGATCCGAGTGCACTTTGGACTGCAGTTGCTGCATCAAGCGCAGTTGAGCGAATTGGAATGCCTGAGTCTCAGTTAATTCTTGCACAGGCAGTTGTTCATGTGTGTTTAAGCCCCAAGTCAAATGCAGTAACTTTAGCAATAGGTGCAGCAATCGCAGATGTTAAAGCTGGTCATACAGATCAAATTCCACAAGCACTCAGAGATGCGCACTATTCAGGCGCAAGTAAACTTGGTGCTGGAATTGACTACAAATATGCACATGATAAGCCACATCACATCGCTAGGCAACAATATTTACCAGATGATTTACAAACCATCGACAACGGAGAACCTCGCAAATACTACAATCCAACGAATAACGGACGAGAAGAAACATATGCACAACAATTGAAGAAAATCCGCGAACTATTAAAAATATGATCCATGTAAATTGCAGAACTTCGCAAGGTCGTGCAAGCATATAACCACAAGTTTAAACACACTGAACAGCCAGTTTGCCAATTTCTTGTGCCACAAACAAACCCCAAAGCGGAGACGAGAGGATTTGAACCTCCGGTGACAAATGCCACAACACCTTAGCAGGGTGCCGCTTTCGACCGCTCAGCCACGTCTCCTTATCTACAAGTATACCACACTTATACGTATTTGTCAACCACTAAAATGCACTACAACCAGTTTTATGCAATATAGAGAATCGCCATCTTCAGAAAAATTCCTTGTTCAAAACAATATGTTGATCATCAATAGTCCAAACTTCATCTGCGCTATCCTTAAGAGGAAGTATATTTTTGAAGTAGTTCTTCTCGTTGATATTTATCCATGTATCTCTTCCAAACTCCTCAATTACTTCTGGATTTAAATCTACAAACTGGTGGAAGTATGAATCAGGATCTGTGCGCGAGCAGTTTATCATCTTCTCATATCTTAACTTGTACCACTTATATGCAACGCCTAAATCAACATCTAGGAAAATCAACCTGCTGATCAAATCACGCACAAGACCTATTCCAACACCTTCTAAAATCAGTTGCTCACAATTTTCATATTCTGTCATTACATCTGGTAGTATATCAAATGACTTGTGCGAATATACAGGCACTTTCTGAGGCAATCCATCCGCTAGTTTAGTCAAAAACTCGCGCAATGCTGCAACATCGTAACTCTCTGGAAAACCTTTTCTATCCTGTAAATTCCGCATAGTAAGTTCAGAATTTGTGTACAAGAAACTATCGGTTGAAACTACTTTGCAGTTCAACTCTTTAGCCATTTGCGTGGCAATTGTTGATTTACCAGATGCGACTGAACCAGTTATGCCAATTATATACATCAACTTGTCTGTTTCGCTGCACTTGCTATAGCAGCAAGTCTTTTCTTATTTGCAACACGCTTCTTTTCATCAATATCTTGAATATCAACCATTTTAGTTCCATCATCTAACTCATGTGATGCACCACTGAAATTGTCAAAATACCCTTCCTCGTAGTTCCCAATACTCGGCGAGTTGATGTCCTTTTTAACTGGCTCTGAATGCACAACATACCCCAAACCTGAACATTTGTTACAAACAGTAGAAAATGCTTCTGTTAAGCCCTGTCCAACGCGCTTACGAGTTAGCTGAACTAGCCCCAATGAAGTAACTTCAGCAACTTGATGTCTTGTTCGGTCACGCATTAAGCACTCTACCAGTCTCCTCAACACTAATTCGCGGTTTGAGTTCATAATCATGTCAATAAAATCAATGACAATAATTCCACCAACATCTCTAAGTCGCAATTGCCGTACTATTTCTTCTGCAGCTTCCAAATTATTCACAGTAACCGTATCTTCAAGTGTTTTGAATTCAGAATTGCCAATGAATTTACCAGTGTTTACATCAATAACCGTCATTGCCTCAGTCTTGTCAATAACTATAGTTCCTCCACTTGGTAACCACACTTTGCGCGTCAAAGCCTTTTGAAGTTGTTCATTAATTCTATAATCAGTAAAAATATCCTGCTTAGTTTTTCCTTTTGAAGTCCAAGTAATAACTTTATTTGCTAAATCTGGCACAGTCGAATTGATATACTCTTTAACCTCATTATACAACTGATCATCATCAACAACTAACTCATTGAAACTTGAGTCAAATACTTCGCGAATCAGCCGCTTGACCATATTTGTTTCAGTATACAACTTTGCTGGTGCCTTAGATTTTGATGCTTTTTTCTCAATTTCTTCCCACTTTTTCAACAAGGTTGTGATATCTTGAACTATTTCTTTTTCATCAACACCAGTTGCTGCAGTTCTAATTATAATACCAAAATCTTTTCCAACAAACTCCTTAATAATTGACTTCAAACGAGTTCTTTCACGATCTGGAACCTTCTTGGATATACCAGTAATTCCAGATGATGGAACTAAAACAAGGAATCGTCCAGCAAAAGTAACTTGTGAAGTCAGGCGTGCACCTTTTTGCCCAACTGGATCTTTAGTCACTTGTACCAAGACCGTATCTCCCTTACTAAGTGCTTGTTCAATTCTACGCGGCTCGCCATTAACTAGTCCTGATTCATCCCAATTTACCTCTCCTGCATATAGAACGCCATTTCTTCCAGCACCAATATCCACAAATGCAGCCTCCATGCCTGGTAAAACATTCTGCACCTGCCCTAAGTAGACATTCCCCACCAAAGAAGCCTCTGACTGTTCAGACACATAGTGTTCAACAAGAATACCATCTTCTAATATTGCAACTTGTTGATGTCCTTCAATATCGCGAACAACCATCTTACGATCTACATCATCACGTTTTGCCAAAAAATCTGCTTCAGTTATTATACGAGAGCGGTGAGATCTGGCATTTGCATTAGCCCTAGGCGCTTTTTTAGTCCTAAGTCTTGTAGATTCAGCAACCTCAACTTTCTGCGGTTTGTTAACTTTGGGGGCTTTCGTAGTTTTATCTTGCGATGCATTTTTATTAACACTGGTCTTCTTATTAACAACTTTTGACTTGGTGTTCTTATTTTCCACGACCTGTTTATTGCTCTGTTGTTGTTGCTTTGGTGCAACTTTCTGTGCAGTTTTAGCACTCAACGGTGGACGTCCACGCCGCTTCGGAGTGCCCGCATCTTGCTTTTCACTCTTCGTACTATCTACTTGTTTATTCACATTTTTACTACTACCTTTTTCCCTATTCATCTCACTTGATCTCTTTACTGACTCATTCAGCGCAACCCTTTCCGCTTTGGGTGCCTGAAATAAGGGAAGATTCAAAGATCTACCACCCGTATTCACCATAACAAACTCCTACTCTAGTGTCGCAAAATGTTAGTTTCACCTACACATTATCACCAGCAACTAACTTCTTATTAAAACTTCTACTTACATTATATCACAGAATTGCTCATGACTACCTACCTCGTGCACGCCTAGCATTTTTGGGTGCTTTTGTGGGATCCATGCCTTTTGGAATTGGCATCTTAAAAACTCCTAATGCATGCAATCGCTTGCGCACAGCCTCCAATTCAGCCTTAGTTAATACAGGCTTAACCTTCATAACACTCCTCTTTAATTTCTTCAATGGCAACTGACCAGCATCGTTTCCAGTGTTGAAAATCGTAATTTGCACATTTGGTAGAACTCGCTTTATTTTCAGAACTTCTTTATCAATCATCTTTTTAACGCGCTTAGTTGGACCTTCGCTAATAAGGAACACACCAGAACGTCCAACACCTCTAAATAGCATGTCGTATGTACGCGGATCGATTGCAACTGGCTCCTGATTAAATACAAGTCCTCCAAATTTCATGGTGCCTAAAATTGCGCCTGCCGCTCCAGGTTTCCCATCTATACTAGAAAAACCTGCAAAATCTGCAAGCCTTGACAACACAAAAAGTACAACTAAAATCGGTACACCCAACAACAGAGGAATGAATATTAGATAATGAGAAGTAAGTAGCATAAGAGCAAGAAGTACAAAAAATGGCACAAAAAACGCAACAAGCAAATAAAGTGGAGTTTTGGGCAAAAATTCAACGGTCATCTTGTAGACCTCAAACATCTGCTTAAAAATATTCCGCTTCTTAACTGGTTTCTCGTTATCCTTTGCCATTAAACACCTCAACAATACTACTTAATACAATTCTACAGCATTCATTATATCATATATATTGTACATTTGCAAATAAACTACGCCTGTATTTGAAATAGGACATCATAAGAAGTATCATCAACCTCCTCACCCCCATTTATCATCAACCCCTCTTCAATACAAGTCTTCTTTTATTCAGGGGGATGTACATGTAAAAATTTCTTCTTGAGCAAATCCAGGTGGTTTTATAACCTAGACCTTCATTAAGGCTAT
>JAIRWY010000031.1 GCA_031268675.1 Candidatus Ancillula glyptotermitis
TCAAAAGCAGATGACGGAAAGGTGATTAGATTTGATGGCTCAAGTTTTAATTCTTCTGGAACTCAAGCAGAACGAGCAGCATATAAAGGAGTTGTTTTAACTGTTAATTCATTGAACTGCTATGGTAGCGGTACTTGTAGTAATGGGACTGAGTATGTCGCACACAAAAATGATGCTGGTGGTTTTATAACAAATGATGGTATTACTGTGCCGTATAGTGGAATTAGTTTAGGCGGTAAAGCATTTTCCAATGATGGATGGCATAAATTAAATGGTACAAATACTACTACTGCACCAGATAGTGCCATTTCAACGCCGTTTAGTAGTGCATACTACGGCAATAGAGTGCTAGATTATAATAGTACTGATACTGTGGTGAGCGGTTTTATCGACAACCTTGGATCCGTCAACTTCGCAAATGCTGGTGTTTCATTCCCTGTTGATGGCATAGAGCAGAAGTTCTATATTGGCGCAACAGATGGTGGATCATGGCAGGCATTTGACTCGTCCTCTCTCTTCCCCAAAGAGCCAGATCAACCCAACATGACGGTTTCCCACATCATGAATTCTAGCAGTTTGTCCCGCGAGAAGTGGAGTAAAGTAACAGGTTTAAATTACCAGTCCATTGGATCAGTTGGATATCCTGACACGTATAAAGCAGGAACTTCGGTTTATGCAGTACCTGGTTATGAGCATAGGAATGACAACGACTTGGATAGACTCTGGGCGTTAAGACCAACTGTTGAATCTGACATGATGAAATATTCACCAACTTGGACTTATCAACTGCCTTATGAACAAGGAAAATCTGGCTCTGGTGATACATTTGCTGATGGACAGTATGGACAGTATGTTGCATATGATAGACCTGTGTGTGTTAATGCATCTGGTGTAGAAAAACCAGAATATACAACTCCTGAGCAATGTGACTATGAGAGCCAGTGGAATACAAGTCAAGGTTCAAGTGATGGACCATATAGTTGGATTTCAACCATTGATGCAATTAATGAGAATAGTTCATTAGCGAGAACTAGAACATCAAACGTCTACAATCTGCGCAAGTCTTTGATTGCTAATTGGATGCGCATTGTTGATGGTAAATATGTCTACACTTCGCATTCTCCATTCTCGGTGTGTAATTCATCTGGAGTTTCAGTTGTGATGTCTCCACAGGCTGGAAATGTTTGTATGCCTAGTGACAAAAAGAATGGTAGTAATTACAATATATATCCTGCATCTCGCTATAGACTTCTACTTAATGATACGTATAGAAATGGTCAATCATACACAAATTTAGGTACTAGCTGGGGAGTTGGGGATCAAGTTAGTGCAAATGATATTGATGAAACTAATGATACGAATGCTGCTAAGTGGATGAAAGACTGGGCAAGTATTAGCACAGGATTTAATAGAACAAATCTCAAAAGTAACAACGCCAACGATACTACTGAATTTTACTACTATATCAATCAAAGAATGCCTGTGCTTGGTGAAGAAGTTGTTCAAGCTCCATCTGCAATACGAATAACTGATATTTTACCAAATGGAATTGAGATTGCACCGCAAAGTAGTGAAGATCCGCAGATTGTTATTTGGGATTCAACTGGTAAAACGGTTGGTGCATTTAATTCTTCTGCAGGTACAAATATAACTGTGAATGGCTCAAGTGTACCGAATATTGCATTAACAGGTAATAGTATAGTGACTGTAAATGATGACAAGAAATCTTATCCAACTGTGAGTGGCACATCTAATACTCGTCAGAAAATTGCATTTGAATTATCAGCAACTACTAATTCTTCTGTATTTACTGCACTGAATAATGGAGTAGTTAATGCATTGTCTGATCCAGTTACTGGAAGATCATTAGATATTTCACAAGAGTTTTCAGTTCGAATTCGTGTGCGCATGAGCGATGAGGCGATTAAATATGTGCTGAGTTCTGAAACGAATTTCTTTGAGCGCGATAATTCTGCATTAGTAAATTATGACTATTCACCAAGTTTTTCAAGTGCTTCAGACTATAAGAATGTTACAAACCGCGTACGAGTTGGTGCAGGTGCTGTTCCATTAGAAGATGTGAACTTCTTTGTCTCATTTAACAAGATTGGTAATGATATAGATCCTACTACTGCTGATCCTAAAAAGCTTGCAAATTCCGAGTTCAGTTTTAAACCATCAGCAGCAAATGGCAAGTATATAACATGCTCTGAATATAGGGACAAGTACCTGAATTTTGATACGTACACCACGAGCACAGCAGTTGGAGCAGCGGATGCTAAATGTTCAGGTGATGATTTTGGCAGTTTGGGCAGTACTTCGTTCTCAAGTTTTCCTAATGCAACCTCAGATTCTGAAGGAAATCTCTGGTTTGATAGATTTGCCAACAACAGCGAGCATTATTCCGACATGAATGGCAATGGAACTAAAGATGATGGCGACAAGTTTGCTGCTGGTTATGCTGCTGGTCCATTGAACAAGTCGCTGAAAGAGTCTGATGCACCTCAGCGCTTCTATAGATTAGAAGAAGTCTCTGCGCCTGATGGTTATCTGCGATCTGAAAATTTCTGGGTAGTTCAACTTACTGTTGAAGATTGTACAGGACAAGGCGATACTGGTTGTATGATTGTGCGCAAGTTTGAACCACTTGATGCACAGCCTTCTAAGACTGATGATGAAAATTACTACCATGATACTGTAACCGATAAGTGGTATTATGCAAATTCAATGAATACTAGATCATACGAATCAGAAACTGCAGCATCACGAACACTTGTTTCTTCATCTGAACATCGTGAATTTAAGCTGCTCAAGCCTGGAGGAGAGCCAGTTCATACAGTTGAAGATCCTAAAATCTTCAAGATGGATGCCAACAAAGTTATTGGACATGAAGGTTATATTGACGGTGTACGAGTATCAACAGGGCAAAGAATTCGTTGGGATAGGGCATGGAGTAGTTGGTATGACGGAGATCCAATTGCAGATCCGTGTTTTGCAAAAGGAACGACTTATGATCCAAGTACAGCTAGTTTCTGTACTGGTAAGCCAGCATCATTGAATAATAGAGCAATTTTTGAATTAAAAGAAGTTCGCGATATTGGAACGCAGAATGAGCGAGAAGTTGCATCAAAAACTGGACAAGGGAATCAGGGCATACTTTATGCAGATGCAGATCAAGCAAATTTGGTATATTGGGTAAAAAAAGTTGATTCTAGTGAGGAAATCGTCACTGTTGATCCAGAAAGCCGTAGAAATGCAGAACTAGATGCATGTATTAAATATCTGACTGATAATATTGGTGACGATCCTTGTAGTAGTAATGAATATGTGAAGAAGAATTTCAGCGATGTTGCTCTTGATACATCAAAAGTTTATCGTCTTCGTGAAGTTTATGCGCCTTCAAAATTCACTGGTAAAACTGGTTATTATGAAATAGCGTTCTCAAATGATTCTGGTAGTTTTGTACCGCACGTTAAATATGTAGAGAATAAAAGTAGTACTGAAATGGAATCAGCTAGTACTGGTGATACAAGCTATAAAAATGGTCGGAATTTTAATTGGTCTGGAAATAAATTGGTATTTAATGTACCTAATGTTCCCAAATTGTCATATCGTATAAATTTGAAAAAAGTTTCAAAATTGGGAGAACCACTAAATGATGGTGCTCAGTTTATACTTTATTCAGCAACTTATAGCGACTCCAAGTGGAAAGCACTGAGTCCAAATTGTCAGAATGCAAGATCTTTAGATGGATTAGATAAGACCACAATGCAAGGTGATTTAGCAGCATCTGGAGATTACAACTACTGTATGCCAGAAGTTAGACTTGCAGGTTTTATCAATAATGGATTAACTCAAATTGATGCTGGTATGTTGCAATGGACTGGTATTGGAGCTGGTTCATATATTGTACGTGAATATACTGCGCCAAGTGGTGGATATATAAACCAGTATGATTCGTATTTAGTAACAATTACTGATGGAGAAAGTTCCACAAGTACAATTTCAAAATTAGATAGTACTGGTCATGTAATTGCTGGATCTAGCAAAGATTATGCGAACAAATATGATGAAAATTCTCTACTAGTGACTGTTGGAACGCATGATGTTGTAAATAGCAAGTTCTTTAGACTAGATTTAACAAAAGTTGATGCTACTAAAACCGCGCAGACATTATCAGGTGCACAATTTGCCGTACTTAATTGCGGAGACAGGGATTATACGAACAAGAATAATCCAGAATTTGCAGAGTTTAATGCAACTGGAACCACTGGAACTATTCCAATTACTAGTCTTCCTGCTGGTAAAGAGGTAGAATGCAGAAATGATTTATATTCAGCAGTAGATAATCTGGATTCTGGTGGGCTTGCAAGTTTGGCAAGTAAATATCAAGATGCGGTTTACTCAGTTGTTACCGATAAAGATGGAAAAGCAATTATTGATACTAACAAAAACGGTAAATTAGACAGTGGAGAAACAACTGAATTCTTGACAAATCAACTTTCTGCATATAGTACATACATTGTAAAAGAACTACGTGCGCCATACGGTTATATAACTGATTCTGGCTATTATACAGTTGCATTTGATAATATTACAAAGAGTGGTCAACCTGAAGTTATTAACAGCAAAGCAGTTGATAATCTTCCTAGAATTTGGTATTGTACAGATAGTTCTGCAGCTACATGTGCAGAAAAAACCAACTTAACGAATTATACTATTGATATACCTACTCAGGAAGTTACTGCGAAGTTGAATCTCAAGTACACCAATGCACATGCTAAAACACGCATTAGTTTTATAAAACGAGATTCTGTGGGCAATCCACTGCCAGAAGTAGGATTTAAAGTTTCAACAAGTGATGCTGATACTACATCGTATGCAGTTGGCAATACCGTTAATTTGTCAAATTTTGAAAATGGAACGCCTAAAAGTACGGATGCAAATGGTAGAATAGAAATTTCTGAAGATGATGCAAAATGGTATTTAATTGAAGAAACTACTCCACTTACAGGATATGAGCCAATTGCAACACGCTATATATTGCACTTGAATCGCGAGTTGAATACTGAAACTAACTCGTATATAGACGTGACTAAGTTGTACAAGATTGAGCTAGATGGTTCCGCTTGGAAAGTTGTAGATGTTCAAGACGTTACTAGTGCGCATAATTATACGGATTCAAAACACACAGAACTGGTATTGGACTTAACGCAGTTCATTGACACTGCAATTAGGAACTTTAGATCATATAATATCAAGTTGCACAAGCATTCTAGTGTCACAAATGCGGCACTGGACGGTGCAGTTTATCAACTCTACACATGTTCAAACTCAAATGCAACGCTTCTTCCAAGTGACGCAGTAGGCGTGTCTAATGGCTGGGTGTATCCTGGAACTGGTGTACAAGGATCTACGCCTTGTGATTCACCAGTACAAGTTTCAATAAACGGTAACTCCAATTTCACCACAAGTGCTACTGGTACAATTCCAGAACTTGAAACTTACAAGTTTGATTCGCGCACAGTCTATTTGCTAGTTGAAAAAACTTCACCATTTATGTATAAACCACCTGCAGGTTTCTATATATTGAGCTACAAATATTACAATTTAACAACTGGTGCAAGTAAAGTTCTTAAATATCCAAGTGGAAGTGTAACTTATTCGGGCAACCAGGTCACAGGTGTAAATGCTGGTGCTAGTGATCCCATTGAGTTGACAAATAATACGGCAGTGGCTGAAAACAGTACTGAGCAGAGCAATAACAATTGTATAGGAAATATTGCAGTTGATGCAACTCCTGGAACAAATGAATGTGCAGATTATGCCATGCAATCTGGTATAACTGGCGCAAGTGAAAATATTGTCTTGAAGAACACGCCAAATCCAAGTATGTTGAAGTTTATAAAAGTAGATCACAGCAGCACTCCACTTGCTGGTGCACAATTCAAGTTGACGAAACTTAAGAACAACGGTGGAAATACATGTGTTTTGAATGCTTTGACTGCTACATGCCAAGATGACACTTATTGGACTAAAACTAGTGCAAATAATGGTTCAGTTGAATTTAACGGCACAAGTCCAATAGATGATGGTCTTTTGGATGGGTACTACATATTAGAAGAGTTGTCAGCTCCAAATGGTTATGAAAAGGATTCGCGCAAGTTATTACTAGACATTAGAGCAACTGGAACTTCAACTATTCACCTGCTCCAAGAAACTGGTGAAGTTACGTCAACTAGTTGGAATATTTCTCCTGAGTCAAATAATGATGTATCTCGCTATATCTTTGATTTGACAACTGTTGAAGGGTTAGATAACTTTAAGAATAACAGGCTCTTCAATATAGAACCAGTTAAAGTTGACTCTTCAAGCAGTTCAACTAGTACTTTATCAGGTGCTGAATTTAATCTGTCCGAGTGTAGTGCATTTGATCCAAGCTCTAAGAAATGTACAACTGCTTTAACGCCTGTGAAATATTATACTCATGCGGATGGAAAATTATATACTGCTATATCTGGAGGTGATGCACTTTCTGCTAGAAATCTTGATGTTACTAAAGTTTACAAGTTGATTGAGATAAAACAGCCAAATGGTTATCAACTTCCACAAGGATTTTTCAACATCTATTTTGATGAAACTGCAATTGAAGGTGAAGTAACTGGAGTTCCTGTGATTGACTACTACTCAAGTGATCCAGATGGTAGCATTTCTGAGCGAGTTAGTGGAATTCCAGGTGCCCAATATTCCTACACATTTACTGCACCAACTGATTCAAGATATGGTTTATCTTCTTGGAGAATTCCTAACGAACCTCCTTTGTACAAGTTTAACTTCAGAAAGCTTGACACACTAGGATTTGCTGTTCCTAGTGCATCTTTCAAGTTGACTCAGCTTGATGAAAGCGTTTTTAGCACATCAAGAAGTGGAAATTCAACTCAATATCAGACATCAAGTACAAAAAAGGGCGATGGAATTGAGAAGACATTGGAATCTTCCGCAGATGGTCAAGTTGTACTAGCTCCAAGCGACTATTTGAGTGATGGTCTGTATAGGTTTGATGAGATATCTGCACCTTGGCAGTATACAAAGTCTGATACATTCATCAACTTGTATATTTCAAATGTCTACTGCGCATCCGAGTCATCGTATACACCAGTGCTTGAATCGAAGAACTTCGTGGATTCTAGTGGTAGTACAATTTCCGTGAATTGTGCAGGAAAAGCAGGACAGTTAATTCCGCTTGTTTTGGCGAATGCACCTCAGAAGAATGGTGATCGCTGGAGTGTTCTGGACTTGGGGAATACAGGAATTACTGGACCTAATACAAATACTTTGGAAAATCCAACTGCAACTATATATTACCAAGTAGATCTGCAGAATCTTGCAACACAATATTTTGCGAATGAGAGGCATTTCTCTGTTCATATTATAAAAGAAGATTCTGTTGACAAAAACTGGAAATTAGCTGGTGCAGTATATGAACTCTGGGAGAAAGAAAAAGGAACAGAAACTTATACAAAAGTTTCTTCTCTCGGTGATTTGGTTACAAATGATACTGGTAATATTCCAGCTCTGAATAATTACAAGTTCAGCGTTAACAAAAGTTATCTTCTAGTTGAAGTAAGTTCTCCGTCTGGTCATAAAATTTCAAATTCCACTAATCTGCCCTATTATAAGATTGAGTGGGAATCTAATGGAGTTAATACTGGAGCAGATAATGGGCATGTCGTCGTACAGAAGTTTGTTTGGTCAACCTCGTATGTAAATGATGGTGCTTATATTAGTACTCACACCGCATGGAATTCTACCACCAATACGCTTACTATTGATGATTCAAATGAATCTATTTTAAACTCTATTAAATTTAAGAAGTTAGATGAATCAAATCAGGCACTAGATGGAGCAACATTTAAGATTACGAACTACGATTATGGTTTAGCAGGGGATAAACTAGTTGTTAAAAGCAATCCATTAACTCAAGTGGCTCAAAGTGGAAGTACAGGCGTTGCGGGCGTTGTCCGTTTTAATAATCTTCCAGATGGGTTCTATTTAATTGAGGAAACTGATCCTCCAAATTCATACAGAAGATCTGATAAATTCTATATGCTTGAAATATTACCTGGTGCAACTGCAAGCTTCAAAGTTTATGTAGTTGAGTATAATAGTACTGATAGTTCATATCATACAGTTGGCAGCCCTCAGAATATTTCATCTACTAGTATTACTGAGGAGTCTGAATCTTCAACTGCTACACTTCCAGGTGTAGGTAATTTAGCAGTTACCTCCAATAAACTACGACTAGTTGACTTAACAAGCAGTGGAATAATAGACTTCAAGAATACGAAGATCTTTAAAGTGAACCTGAAAAAAGTAGATGACCAGAATACTGCAGTTGCACTTTCAGGTGCTCATTTTGCCCTGTACGAGTGTTTAACAACATCTGGAACTGATGATTGCCAAGCGCGAGGTTCTAGTCCTATATACACTGGTATTACCAATAATTCTGGACAATTACCTGGTTTGAGTTCAGTTACTCTTGAAGCTAGTAAACGCTATGTTTTAGTTGAAGAGCAATCACCTTTTGGCTATGAGAAAGTAGACGGTTATTTTGTCATTCGCTACGAATCTGGTACAACTCTTCCAGAAGGTACAAGCAATGATCCAGATGATGTTATTCATATTACGCATTTTATATCTACTGGTACTCTAGCATCTGATGCAAAAACAGAAGTTCTTTCGGGAGTTGATGATATTGTAAATGTTAATGATTTCTCATTCTTGGTGAAAAACACTGCACAAGTTTTCAGAATCTCGCTTAAGAAGTATTCGCAGACACTTGTTCAGGAATCTGGAGATGCTGTAGAGCCTGCTGATACTGACGCAGGACAAACTGGAAAAGCTTCAAATACTGCACCTGAGAACAATGCATACACTGGAAATGCAAAAGTAAAGTCAGAACCTCTTGCTAACACTGGCTTCAAGTTGTATTATGCAAGCTCAGTTGATGGAGGAATATTGACTAGCAAGGGAACTTCTGGGCTTGTTGCTGACGGTGAGAAGACTTCGGATATTGGCGGTTTAGTAACTTGGAGTAATATTTCACCACTAGACAATGCATGTTATAGAACTTCTGAGAGTTCTGCACCTTCTGGAATGCTTGTGAATAACACTGAATATGTTTTATGTATAGTTCTAAATGAGCAAGCTTCAACATTTAGAGTTGATGTATATAAGACTAGTGCAGGTCAAACAATTACTAATATGCAGTCACAAACACCGCTGAAAAGTTATACACTTGATAATGGAAAAATCCACTTAGATAATGGTCAGTTTAGAATAGATACAGAAGATTATTATAATGCATTTGGTGCAAAGTTGGACTTAAGTAAAATAGAACAGGCGAAGTTTGACACAAAGATACCTGGAGCAGTTTTTGAGATGTATGAATGTGCTCCTAAGTGGGTTTATGGCAATATGAATGCAGAATTAGCAGATAAAGGTATTACAGATTCAGGAGTCAGAAGTACGTTCATTAGTCAGATTAATAGTAAAATAATTACTGCATATGGCGAAGGAAGTTATGGAGAATATGAAAATGCATATGCGTATGGAGCATTTGGTTGCGATAATAGTGGAAAATTAGTTGCAAAAGCGCAAACGGACATCAACGGAAAAATAGCATCTGGAACTTATGGCGGATACACATCAATTAAGGACTACATTTTAGATCAAACCAAGTCATATTATATAAAAGAGGTTGTTGCACCATCTGGTTATAGAGCTCGTGATTCTAAAATCTCAATTGCCTTTATTAAAGATGCTTCTGGACAAACAAAGACTCTTATTTACAACATTGCTTCACCATCACTAACCACATTTAATGGCTTGTTCTATGATTTATCTACACTATTTAAGGCAGTCAAGCCAATTGCCAGTGAATGCACAACTAGCTCAACGCATGATAACTGCAAAAATAGTGTTAGACTTGATACTTCTACTGTTACTCTTAAAAATGGTACTTCACCAGAGTATGATACTGCGCTTATAAATTTCTACAACATTGAAAGTGCAGTGAGTTTCCAACTTAGTTTTCAAAAGGTTGATGTATATAATAGAGCAACTGGACTAAACGGTGCTAAATTCATACTCTCAGAGAGTGATTCTTCAGGGCATATAATATCTGGTGGAGATACAGCTGAAGTTACTTCATCAACTTCTAATAATAAAGATGGAGTTGTTAAATTTGACAAGCTTAATTCTTCAACTTCTGCAGAAAAGCCTATTAGAAGTGGTTACTATTTACTTGAAGAAAATATACCACCAGTTAATTATGGAACATCTGAAAACCGTTACTTGCTGTTGAATTTTGTAGCAGAAGTATGTTCTGATGAAGATGTTGCTCATGATGGATCTCAGGGACAAGGGGATTGCTATACAAAAGCAGCAGGTGATATTAAGTCTGCAAGCGGTACATACCAGCGCATGCATTTTGTAGATGGTGAGCCTAAGTTCCTTGAGCCTGCAACTCCTAAACCAATATTGATGACATTTTCTAATTCTGTAAGTGAGGCGCATTTAAGCACAACTGGACAAGTCGCAACTAATAGTTCAGGTACTATTACTGGGGATTATTTCTTGAACGCAAAGGGCTTCCACATCGATATGACCAAAATTGACCCTCAAGATGGTAATAGAAAACTTAACGGTGCTAAGTTTACGCTTTATGATTGTGGAACTCCTGCTACAGGTGATTCTATTGGTAAATACACACTTTATAATGGCGCAACTACTGGAAAGTTATCGGATTCTGAAATAAATGCAGGAACTGACAAATCTATTGCGGAATGCGACTTCAGTGGTCTTACTGATGCTCAGATACAATCGCGCGAATTACTGAATTTCACGACAAGTCATCACACTCTCGCAGATAATTCTGGAGTTGATGGTATCTCTGAAGTCTTGTCCAAGTTTGAATTCGACACCTCAAAAATCTACCGCCTAGTTGAAACAGATAGTCCAATTGGTTATACAAATTCGCCCAAATCTAGTGCATTTATAATCAGCTACTTGACAAAAGACCAGACTTATTCAGGTAGTTCCAATGAAAATGTGCAGTATACTGGTGAATCTAGTCCTTATATTCTCAAGTACAAAAATGCAGATGGTCCAGATAAAGAATTTGATTCGTTTGTCTCTGGCGGAGTGTGGAAACCTGGTGCTCCTGAGGGCACAACTATTTCAAGTGAGGATGCATGCAACTTTGATAAAATGGCAAGTCCACAAGGTGCAACAGGACTAGGATGTTTCAGGTTTAGTGTTTGGAATACTCCAGTTTTCACCATGAAGTTCAAAAAAACCTCAGATATTGAACATTTTGGAATTCCTAATGCAAAGTTTACGTTATGCATGCAGAAGGCTCAAAACTATGTCGGTAAAAACGGTGATAATGCAGTTGATACAGGAAGTGGAAATGATTCAGATCTTAGTAATGAGTTCAGTGACTGGAGATATAAACCAGATACGGCAAATACAGAGCAAGTGGAAACAACCGAAAACTGTGCAAAAACAGCAGATGGTTCAAATGAATTTACTACTGATGCAAACGGTGATTTGACTATTACTGGAATTACTGCTAGTGTTCCAGATTCCAAATATGGCTCTAACTGGATCCTAAAAGAAGTTGAGCCAGGATTATCATATTTTGCTAATGGTTCATCAGAGTCCGTCTACTTGTTCCACTTTGCGCTAGATAATAATAGCACAACCATAAATCAGTCTGATGGTAATAGTGACCTCAGCAGTATTACTGGTAATTTCAGTTGGTACCAGAAAATGCAATGTGATATGGAAGGTTGCCCAGAATTCCCAGTTGTTCCACTAGATGTTACACTTGCAAATTCTGATGAACAAGGTGATGGGCAGTTCGTTGTTGATATTAACACGACGAAGATAAGGGAATCAAAAGAAATTAACAATATGCGTGCATTTACCATTAACGTTACAAAACTTGATGATGTTACGAAAAATCCAGTTAAAGCAACTAGATTTGAATTTTTAGATTGTGGAGTTTGGCTCAGCGGAAATCTTGAGAATTTCAAATATAATGGTGCTAATAAAACATGTATTGATAGTGCTGCGGACAAACAATTAGCAACATTTTTTACTGATGGTTCTGGTAAATTGAGGCTTGAACAAGCAACGCTTAGTACATTAGATGGCAATTATAGTGGTTTAGGTACTGTTCCTGCAGTTGATCCTACTGATGACGCGTTATCTGCTGCAGCGCAGTTGAATGATATTCACTTATCGGTTGGTCATGCATACATTTTGAAGGAGATTGCACATCCAATTGGCTACAAAACTTCCACAATTGCATATGAATTAGAATATGTTCCAAATGCGCAAGCACCTGCATCAGCATTCAAGGTAACTGAACTTGACTTGACTAAAGCGCAAGATAGCGCAACTTGTAATGTACTGTACTATAACTGGGATTCAGCAACTAATGCTTATACTCCAGAGCGTGGAATTGTTACTGGTACTACAGGAGAGGAAGTATTTACAAAAGATGGAAAAGAGTCTTGTAGTAAATATGCTGTAAAACGCGTGCTAAATGGCACTGATGGTAGCAATTTCTCAGTTCAAAATGCTGGTACTATTCATGATGGTCATCCACTTGAGTATGATAGAATTAACTTTGATGTTTTGAACCAAGAACGGGCAAATCTGAAGTTCAAAAAAGTTGACTCAATATCTTCAGCAGGTCTATCAGGCGCGTCTTTTAGACTGTGCAAAGCAAAAAATGCAGGAGGTATAATTGAGCCAGATAATGATAACTGTGAAGATACTCAGAGTTCAAATGCAAACGGAGATGTTGAATTCACAGATGTAAAACTTGGTGATTATGTCCTATTTGAAATTAATACTTCACAAGGATATCTTGATGATAATTCTTCATACTTGGTCAAATTTGCTCCACGCTTGAATTATCCTACCACTATTTCAACAATTCAGCGCATTAACGACAAGTATGGCAATCCAGTGCGCGATGCTGGTGGTAATTATACTTCTGCAATCATTGCGCTTGGTGATTTTTCAACTCCTGCTGAAGTCTCAGATGGTGATATAACCTATACACTTCCTCAGCATGAAGAATTTGGAAACTCGCATTTATTACATGTTGATGGAACAGTTCATAATGAAGGCGATGAATCGAATGAGCATTTAGTTGGAGTATATTCAAATTACTACGGTTTCAGTATTAAGCCTAGAAAGTGGATTAAATCATTCTCAAACGCAGATGATGTAATTGACTACACAAATCTATCAAATATAGTGTTTATGCTATGTGAAGTTGAAAGTGATAGCACTATAATTGGACCAACAGACGGAAGAACTACCGCAGAAAATACAAAGCCATGCCTTGCAAATACTAGTCACATTAGCGGACAAACAGATGAATATGGTAACTCTTATAGCAAGAATTACGACGGAAAAGCCTTGATGCAAAAATTCTATACATCAGATGACGGACTACTTTATGATGGTGCAAGAGGTATGCCTGGAGTAAAATCAATCAATGAGTATAATTTAGATGCATCAAAGATATATGTGTTATACGAATTCAGTGCCACTTATAGTACATCATTGATGTTAAGTAATAAACATTATGTTGTAAAATTTGAATATGCAAGTCCTGAAAATACCACAACAGATACGGCAAATAGTCCAGGACGAGTTGTTATTGAGGAAAGGTCTAATGCAACTGGGCAACCTTTGGATTTTGCAGCTGAAGACGGCGTGCAGAATATGGAAAAAGTCCCACAAGATGGTGGAAGTGGACTAGATTTATCTATTGATGCTAATGCGTTCAACAATAGGAATTACAATGTTGTTCCAAGCGGGAGTACTCCAGGTGATCTCAAACATGATGTTGCAGTTTTCAACATTCATGATGATTTATATCCTATGACATTTAAGTTTACAAAACAAGATTTAATAACTGGTGCACCAATTTCAGGTGCTAGATTTACTATGTGCAAGCTTAAAGATCATCCAGATCCTGCATCCGCAATTGATGGTAAGATTGCAATTGATACAACATCAAGTTTTATAGACTCGCAGAATCTGAACTGCGCATATACACCACTTGGAGATACTACACCAGCAGCTGGAGGAGCAGTGTCAAATGGAGCAGGTGAAGTTATATTTAATGACTTGGAATTTGGCTACTATATCTTAAAAGAAGTTCTTCCTGCTCAAAATTACTTGCCAAATGCTGATACTTATCTAGTCCGAATAAGCCCAGATGCAAAGGCACGAGCATGGAAACTTACAGGAAATGCTGTAACTGATTCTGGTTATCAGTTGGAAACTTCTGGAAATAATGGCTACTACTTGACACTTCTTGCTACAACTCATGTTGTAAAGAATACTCGTGGATTTAGACTTGATAGTACAAAAATTGACTGGGATTCAGCTCTTCAAAATGCAGTGGTGGACCGCGCTAAATTCGTACTTGGAGAGTATAGCAATGAGTCAGATGCGCTTGGTAATACAAATTCAGTTAATAGGGACTTCTGGACAGATAGTAGTGGAAAATTATACCGCTGTTCGGATAATGGCACACCAACGGACTCATCAACATGTTCAACTGGAACTAAAATACTACTGAGTGATGAAATGCTAGATGCATCAAAGGCATACCGATTAACTGAAGTACAAGCAAATACAACTTATGAGAAAGTTGATGGTTCATACTACGTTATATCATATCCGGTTGTTGGAAATGTACAAGTGCCGAAAGTTGTTCTGTACAATTCAAAGTTGTACTCAAACGAACACGTATTAAATCCAGCAGCAGGTTTTGTACAAGGTGGTAAAACTGACGCAGAAAACGAAGATAACTATAATATAATTCCAGGTTCTGAAAGTGCAAATGCATTAAATCAACTTAGTTCACTTAACTTCAATATCGCTAATCATCAACTCTTTGACTTCACAGTTCGTAAAGCGCAGGTGAATATTGACTACACGCTCTCTAATCTACCTGGTATGGAGTTCTGGCTTTGCAACGACTTTAACAAATCAACATATGTGGCAGACGACAACTGCTTTGAGCATGATACTACAGGCTCTGCGCAAGCATCAGATGGAGGGACTGGACAACACTGGGTTGCAAATGGTGTTAAATACAACAACTTGGACAATACACCACATGCTCTTAAGGATCATGGAAATTCTAGCGCGGTCAATGGACTAGATGTTGTCACACGCAAAGCCGTGAGTTGTACTGCTGCTGATATACTTACAACTTCTAATAATTCGCAATGTGCAGGAAAAACAGAAGGTGATATAACATTTGAAAAACTTCCTGCTGGTGATTATATATTCTTTGAGCGGTATACTGCATATGGATATGAGGCACCTACTCAGAGATTTATTTTACATGTTGATGCAGCCCAAAATGGTGGTTCTAGTTTTAAGGCAATATCTTCGCCATCAATTCCGTCTCCATTTGAAGCAGTTGATTTAACAACTCCAGTCAAAAATGCATTTGTTTATCAGGCATTTGCACTTAATCCTGAATCAGAGTGCTATAAGACTGATGATGGTTCATCAAACGTACAATGGAAATCAATTCCTGATGCATCTGGTAGCCAAACAACTGAAGATGGAAAATATTGTGCAGTTGGTCAGAGCAATAGTGATGGAATTAAGCAGTTGGTGATTCAAAGTGCAGATAATTACACCAAGCCTAATTCAGCAGAGGTTAATACAAGTACAATTTTTAGTATTGTGAATAGGCCTGTATATTATGTTGATCTAGCGAAGGTTTCTAATACTATGGCCCCACTTGAAGGTGCGAAATTCCAGTTGATTTCTTGTCCAATGAGTGCATTTTATGATGGTGGTAATTTGATTGTGCCTGGAGATACTGCAGCAACTACTGCAAATGACAACAAGTGGGATAATTGCGGTGCACAACCTGTGTATGATTTATTCACTCAAAAGGATACTGGAAAGCTTGAAATAACTAAGGCGTATGACAACTTCAATTCGCACGAGGTTGGTAAAACACTTAATGATGTTCCTTTCAACACTTTTGACCGTTATCGCCTAGTTGAAACACTTCCTCCAGTTGGGTACAATCCAATAAACTACTACGAGTTAATTCCAGATCTGAGTATTCCTAATCATGGTAGAATCTTCAAGAGTTACAGTAACTCGGCAAATCAAGAGGAGATTCTTGAGCAAGTTTGCTATAAATATGTGTATAAGGAAGATGCAACTACTGGAGCAATTACAAGAGATACTGCATATGGCGATAATATATTTGAATGTTCTTATAGTCCATATAACGGTATTTTATACGAGAACAGTTCTACTAAACAACTCTTCACTACTGCAGATACTGGCAGAAGCGAATATGGAGAGTACAATCTCAATGATGCTAAAGTGGTTGATTCTGGTGGAACAGCTCATTCAATTTATTACGATAGCAATAATGGCAAACTCTACTCTGAAAATGGTGATGGACGCACAGATTTGACAAGCTACGCTTTGGAATATCAGGATCCAGAATCTGAAACTCCAAGTACTAATTTGACCTTAGGCAAGTATATTTTCTCAGGCACAGATAATGGGGCACAAGTGTTAGTTAGTGCTGATTCTGTTCATCTTGAAGAGTCTGCGAAGTTGCTGAAAACTTATAGTAGTGAAAATGTTCTCAAAGAAAGATTTACAACTTCTCGTAAAGAGTGTCAATCTGGTTCATATAATAAGGATACAGATTGTGCAGGCACAGAAAGTGGTCTTGAATACTTCTTGTTCGGTTTTGATGATGGTTCTACTTTGGGCAAGAAGAGTACACGTATAGGGTTAAATCTAGTTAATGATGAGACCAAGTTGAACTTCGGTTTTGAATTTAACAAGTATGCTATGAACTCACTGTTCAAACAAGATGAAGATGGTAAAGTTGCTGAAGGAGATCATGTTCCTTTACCAGGTGCAAAGTTTGTTGCATGTAAAATTGATGTTGATGATCCTTCTGGTCGAGGTGCTATACTGGACAAGTACAACTGTAATATAACAGAATCTGATCAGAATGGAGTTGTTCGAATGGGCGGTCCAGGAACTGTGCATTATTTCGTTGGTGAAGATAATGTCTGGCACGTTGAACATGATGCATTCCTTGCTGCTGGGTATTGGTTCGTATTTGAAATGTATCCTCCGCTTGGTCAACCATACTCTGTAGACGAGAACTTAAAGGGGTACATGCTTTATTTCCACACCTCACAAGATACAACAGGTAGTATAACAAAAGATGTGGATATTACTGAAGGTTACAATTTGCGCAGTGGTTATAAGGCTGAAGATGTTCAAATTCCAAACTACGAGTGTTTAACTCCTGCTGGTTGGAATAGTTTTATGTGTGGAGATATTCCTAAGCCAGAAGAAACTGGTAATTATACTTCAAGTATTGCAAAAGATGCACTTGCTGGTTTTGTAGTTCCTTGGAATAAGTACAAGCACAAGTCTGAAGGTGGTTCATTTAGCGACCAGTGTGGAGTTAATGCAAATGAGGCAAAGACTGAGCAATATAAGGATATCTTCTTCTGTGTTAATAAAACTTATAGTTTCCAAATTGGTGATGGTGGTGAAAACAACAATGTATATGGCAAAGATTGGTTTAATAATAGTCAAGAGAGTACTTGGCAACAAATATACGTTCCAACTTGGGATTCAAGTTCTAATGCTGATACTCAAAAAACAAAACCTGGTGCATTCATTTACAAATCTGGTGATGAATATCAAAAGTATTCAGATACAGGTACACTTGGTGATAGTAATCCGATATATCTTGATTTTTACAACAATAGAACATTCAAGTTCAATCCAATTAAAATAGACGGTTTTACCAAGAAACCAATTCAAGGTGCTGAATTTAAGGTGTACAGTTTTAATTCAAGCGAAGTTGAAAAACGCGGAATAATAGATGCATATGGTTATACTCCAGATTATTCAGACTTTACCAACTACCCAGCTATTGGGCACACTTTATGTCCTACTAATACGTCTGATAAAACAACTGATCCAAATTGTGCTAATTCTGATTTCCCTGCAAGTTCTGACGAATACACGAAGTCGAAAAATCCTTGGACTTATATTCCTCAGTATTTGGCTGCTTATGTTGGTGGTGTTATGAGCAGTAACAGTATGAGTTTCGATGATGCACTTGCTTTTGTTGCCCAAAATGCTAAAGATTTGTCTGGATTAGAGTCACTTAAAGTACAAACTACTCAAGTATATGACTGCTCAACTAGTATTGATAGCCTCGCTAGTAGTTTTCCAATTCTACATGCATTATTGACGACTGGGGCATTGAGCAGCCTGAATATTAAGAAGATTCCTGATGTTACTACATATGATGGATTAAAGCAGTTCGTTAAAATTATGCAGTATTATAACGCAGATACTGCAGGAGAGGAATTTGCTAAATTTACAGATGCGGATCTTAGAAGTTTCTGCGCATATACTCCAGACTTGAATAAACATTTACTTGCTGAAGTTGAAACTGATGCTGAAGGTCGTTTCAAGATTAAAGGTTCTGAGCAGTATTTAAGCGATCTTAGTCTATCTGCAACTAATTTATACTATATACAAGAGGTTGGAGTTCCTAGTGGTAATTACTATTCTGGAGGTGATTATGTTCTTACAAGAAATCATGCAAATGACTACACATTGCGACAACTTGATTATTTTGCATCAGCATCAACAACATTGGCTATGCCTGTGCCGAATTCAACAAGAACTGGTTATGCAAGTGGCGAGAATTATGCAAATCCAGGCAGTTGTAAAACATTTGATTACAAACTTGCAGGTACTGGTATAGAAGATGGGCTAGATTTTGGTGTTGGTTGTTATTCGGTCTCCAATTATCCAATGACCTACGACAAGGATTATAATGCACAACTAACTGTTTCTCAAGGAGATCCTGTGTCTGTGGTATATGGAGATGGTGTTGAAAATAGTGAAGAGTATATAAACTACAACATTATTAACTACTCAAAGAAGTTTGATATCAAGTTCAAGAAAATTTCAGCACTGGGCTCAACTCCATTATCAGGTGCAACATTTACCCTGACTAGAGTTCAACAAACTGATGAAGTAGAGCCAGCAGTTAGTGGTTCCACATATACTTTAAGTTCTGACTATTTCAACTTGTTGTCTATGGAGCAACAGCAGACAAGTTGTAGTGAGGCCGAAGTTGCTGTACTAAAAAGCACCTGTTCGCAGATTGGAGTTGGAGGTATTTATTTCACAGCTCTACCTGCTGGTTACTATGCAATACAAGAGATGACCCGCGAAGGTATAGATGGAACACCTAAGGGATTTGTTCCGAATGCAAGTATTAGGTTATTGCATTTGTACTTTGATAAAAATGGAGAGACAAAAGCTGAATTTGCACCTGTTAATGCAACTGATTATTGTGTTGGTTCAACAGCGGATATTGTTGTTGATCAAAAATCTGTTACGAATCCAGGTTGTTTGCCGACTTCAGGTGTGGTAAGTAAACCTATGAACTTTGTGCAAGCTGCTGATTTCACTAGTATTGATTCAAGCAAGATCCAGTCATCAGCTATTGCAGAGAAAGATCCAGTTTTAGTTCTTGATGATGTGGTTAACAATCCTATACAACTTCAAGTGAAGAAAGTTGATGATTTTGGTAATCCTGTGCAGAATGCTGAATTTACGCTTTTGCAACAAACTGCTCCTCAAAAAGTTGAAGATAATAACACCAAGCGGATACAACTTCTTCAAGCAACTGCAGAAACTGGTAGTGGAGTTAGCACAATACATATGAATAAGGCAGATGTTAAAGTTGTAGATGATACAGGAGCAGCAAATTGGCCAACTGCAGATGATGATAGTATTTTGCAGAAATACGATTATAGATTGTGCAAGGTGAACGCAAAAGGTCCGCTTAATACAGAAAATTGTACAGGTTCATTAAATGTGACTGTTGATGGACTTAATATTAGTGCAGTTATTCCGCAAGAACTTGGAAATGGGACATATTCAGTGGTTATAAAACGCCCAGAAACTGAACCAGAACCATTACCAAATAATTGGAATACCAACAACTATTCAGTTTCCACTGCATTTAATGTGGTTATTGATGGAACATCTGAAAGTCCTGTTGCAATATCACCACCAACTCATGCAATAGCAGATTTTGATTTACATTCTGCGCTTTTGGGTAATACTGGCTCACAATACCCGCAGTCTACTATTTGGCTAGACAACTACGGTTCAAACACATTAGTTACTATTGACAAGTTGACTACAACTGCATATGCACGCACTAGTGATAGTTTAAATGACAACCAGAAGAATTTTGACATGTACTTTAATGTGGAAGCTGGAATCTACGCATATGATACTATCAGCCACACGTATTATCCAGTGAAGTTGACAAAAAATGCAACAAGTGGTTTATATACAGTGCAGTTTACAATTCCGCGCACTGATGATACAGTTTTAGAGCATGCCTTCAATTTCTTTGCACTTCCTAAAACAACCACAGTTGATGAAAAACTAGTATCTGCATATTTGCACACTTCACAAAACTTCACATTGAAATCTCCAGGTGATGCAGTTACTCCTCATTATGATCCTTCTCCAACTGATGAGCCAGATGATTATACAACGCCTGCTAATAACGAATACCGTGAAGTTTCAAGTCTAGTAACGAATGCGAACGGGATTTTGCGCTTCGGCGTTCCAAATACAACACCTCTTGGCTATAACCGTTATATTTTGCTAGAAACTGGTATTCCTGCAGGTTATGCAAAACAGGAAAGTGGTTATTGCATAGACTTGTCACCAGAGGATCCAGCAGATGCAAATGCTAGTACCAATCAACCAGCACTAGTTATAAATGTGGGCGTATATAATGCAGGTGTTTGCACACACAGCGATGAGTTAACAAGTGAAGTTACAACAGCAATTGTTAATTCTGGTACTGCTAATAGGGGAGTTTACCGCGTTACTTTACCAGACATTACGAACCATAAGTTGTATAATCTGCAAATCCACAAGCTAAAGATTGACTATAATGGTACTTTACTTGGAAATCATGGAGTTGGAACAAGTGAAAATGATGCAATATTCCAAGTTGTTGATATTGATCTCAATGCGTATATTGCGCGCGGAAAATCTTTGGAGGATGGTGCAATTGGCAAAATTTCAGATAATACAACACTTGCAAGTTTGAGCGCAGATAATGGACAACTTTTGTGGGAAGACACTAATTTACTGCAGAATTTAGACAGCTTGGGCACTACATATAATGCGCCTGATGCTTCTATTGTGACCGCATTTTCAGATAATGGTACTTTTGTGGATTGCGGTCAAGATGGATCTAGTTCGAACTGCTTGAGTTCTGACTCTACGAGTGGTATTCTAGAGCTTAAAAATCTTAATGTTTCGCACGCATACCGAATCCAAGAGATGGTTCCACCAAGTGGTTTTGAAAAGAAATCAGGTTACTACTTCTTGATATTTGTTGAAACAGTTGATGGTTCTGGTTCTAAAGTAGTCCTTCCTAAGATCTTCTACAACCAAAGTCTGGAAGATTTTGACGCAAATGTGATGTCCGATAATTGTTCAGGCGCTGATTTCAATACATGTGTAGATTCACTTGGTGATAATAACTGGTATAAATCTGAAGAAGTCACTGGGTCTGCTAGTGCAGATTTGAATATTGCTACAGTTGATCTACCTGTTCCAAATAAACAGTTTGGTTTTGATTTAGAACTCACGAAGTTAAATAGTTCTGGTGTTGCATTGTCTGGTGCATCATTTAGGTTGAATGCACTAACGAATTACTGTGATATGGGAGATACTGGTTGTACACTGCCTGGTGGCGATGCAAGTACACAAAAAGTTTGGACTGCAGTTTCTGATGAAGATGGTAAAGTAAAGTTTAATAATCTTGCTGATGGATATTATATTATACAAGAAGATAAAGCTCCTGATGGATATATACTTGGAGAAACAGCATTTCCACTTCGGATTTTACGGTTGAAGATGGATACTGTTCCTGTTAATCAAAGTGAATGCAGTGATGATTCTGGTAAATGCATTTATGGACATGTGTTTTATGCAGTTGCTCAGTATATTGCTGGAAAATATGCACCAGTTTATCCAGAATTAGCAAAGAAGGGTGGTCTAAGTTATTCTGATGTTGCTACTGAGTGCACAGATGGTGATGATAATGCAAAATTAGAATGTGCATATAAGGTATATGCTAAAATTTTATATGGTGATGAAAATATTGGAATTGATCAAGCAACTTCAGAAACACCAGTTAAATCTAAAGGTTTTGTTGAATGCAAGTATGATGGTAATGAAGGTTCGGTTGGTGTGTGCCAGAATAATCCAGTTGTTGCAGACAGTAATAGCGAACAGGTAAAACTATCTTCAGTTATAAATTTCCGCTCGTTCAAACTGAACTTGGTAAAAACGAAGGTTGTGGGTAGTGGTGAAGATACGGCACTTGAGAAAATAACTACTGCGCCAGCAACATTTGAACTGCGTGAATATGGCTGCGCATACAAAGATGGTAGTAATACAGAGTGCAAGACTAATGCAGAAACAGGCGATGTTGAGGAATATAATACAACTGATTTGTACCACTATAATAATAATAATAATAATAATAATAATAATATGCATCCGCAAATGGATTGGAATGACGCCCTCGGAAGAAGAATTCCTGTAACTGAAAAAACGGAAAATGCAATTGCAAGTTTTGCAAATTATAAGCTCTATACTGACAGAATGTATATAATCCGCGAGAAAACTCCGCCAGTTGGTTATGTTGGACTAGAAAAGTATGCCTACTACAAAGTAACATTTAGTGGTTGTAATACGGACGGTGGAGAATGTAAACCAGTTGTAAAATTCGTGAACAATAGTGATTCTAGTGTATTTGGAGAACCGACTGGAGGTAGTGGTAGTTATAGCTTCTCTGAGCCTGAGTCTCCAAGTGCAGTTACTATGACTATTTCAAGTGAATCTGATACATCAGGCGTATGTAGTGACGCGAATTTGCAAACTGAAGACTCCTTGGTCATTGGCAAATCATGTATAAATGCTGGACAAGATGCAACTTCACAAGCACTTACGGTTGTAGTTCCCAATAAGCCAGTCAAGATTAACCTTAGTCTGAAGAAGATCAATACACTAGGAGTTGAACTTGCTAATGCTAAGTTTGGATTATATACAGTTACTGCAGCTGGAAAAATGCAACCAGAAACTCAAGAACCTATATCTGTTACTTCAAATGAAAACGGTGTAATCAACTTTGAAGATATTGCACCAGGTTACTATATGTTGCATGAAACAACTCCTCCTCCAGGACATGTTCGTGCAAACCCTGTGCATATACAAGTTGCTTATGATTCAGATGAAAATTCTTCATCATACGGTTCTCTAACTGTTAGAACTAGAGGTTTTGTACAAGGTTCAGGCACAACTGATAATACATTTGTTGTTAGTGAAACTACTGATGGTGTAACAGTTTCGCAAAGCTATAAACGAGCAGATACAAGTGGATTAACGGACAAGTTGAAGTTTGTTGTAAGTGATGGTGTGGAAGAATCATGCAGTATTACATCTGGATTAGCTTCTGGTAAATTCGCTGACGATGTTAGTTGTTCTGGTGTAGATGTTGGTAAGATTAGAGATGCTATACCAGTTTACCGCGATGATGATATGATTAACTTCCACCTTGATTATTCACCGCCAACACCTGATTTTGCTTCTGGAGCCACTTCTGCTGGAGCGCCGTATTTAGCACTAGAAAATGACAGAATCTTTAGTTTGAACATCAAGAAGTTTGCAAACAGTGCAGACGAGAGCAGGTTGCTTAATTCAGCGCTTGAAGGATCAGAATTTGCTATATATACGAGACAGAAGAATTACTGTACATATCTGGAAGTTGTAAATTCATCAGCTGGTTGTGCTGATTCTGTACAAGTGGGGGATTCTAAAACAACTGGTGCATATAGTAGCGGATGGACATCACTTGGGAATTTCAAGAGTAATGCATCAGGCGATCTACTCTCTATGAACACGATAAATGGAAAACCAGCTGGTACAAATATCAACAAGCTTACTACATTTACTTCTGGAGTTGAGTATCTGGTTCAAGAAACTAAAGCAACTCCTGGATATAACAAGATTTCTGGATACATCTGGGTTTATCAACAACTAGGTGATGATAAACAGGCATTTATTCCGCAAGTAGCTTATGTCAAGTCAAGTGTTTCTCCTGCTAATTTAGGCACAGGTGCAGAAAATGGCAATATGCAAAAACTTGACTGTTCTATGCGCTCTGCTTGGAATGTAGATGAAACTGATTATACTAGGTGTACGCAAATGGCGTGGGCAAAAGCAGACAACCATACTAATGAAACTGCACTTTTGTATACCGCACTTGCTCAAGGTGTTGCATACCCTAAGGGTTTTGTTCTTGATGGTACTTCTCAAACTACTACTGTTGATTCTGCAGATGATTGTACAAGCAATATTGGTGATAGTGTATCTAGCAGAATCGTTGTTGATACGAATTATTTGTGTAACCCAACAACTGCTCTTGGGGTTCCAGATACTGCAACTAAGTTCACGCATATTGATGATGAGGATTTACTGTTCAGGACTTATAACCACAGAAGTAATGTAGATGGAGTTCCAAACGAGCTTGAGATTGATATTCCAAATGCACTTCGCCGTTTTGATTATATTGCTAACAAAGTTGATGAGAGTTCTCATATACTTCCTGGTGCAAAATTCCAATTAGAGCAAGTTGGTTATATGGGGCAAAACAATAGTATCCATGGTGAGATTTTGACATATGATCAGTCAGGAATTGCACAAGCAGCAGAAAATTGTGCAAATAATGGTGAGAGTGCAAATGCTTGGAATTATACAGATTCTTCAAATCCAAGTGAAGTAGAGCACTGGTATAGACCAGCAACAAGTGGAAATTATGAATATGAAGTTGTATATTCTGAACCTGTAGATACAACTGGTTGGACTAAAGTAGATGGTAATTCAACAATTGCGACATGCAAGTCTCCAGTTGTTACAGCTGATGAATATGGAGTTGTAGAATTTAAGAACTTACTGCCTGGTTACTATATACTGTATGAAGTTGATGCACCGCAGAAGTATTATCAAACTTCGCGCGTTATATTCCGCAAGTTATCGCCATATGCAGATAATTATGGTTCTAGGGGGGCAGACGCAAATGAGTGTTATTTACAAGTGCATACTGGTATTAGCCAAACAGAAGATTATTGCAGTAGTTCTGAGCAGATGTCAAATCGGAACAAGTTGGTTGGAAATTTAGTTTCCCCAGATCAGTATGGTTATAGTGGTGTTGCAAGTGAAGTTATTGGAAACGAGAGTTATAAAGGACTGAATTCAGATACTACTGGTAACCGTTATCTTGTTGTGGAAAAATCTGCGCAGAATATTGTAAATAATCCACAGCTCTATAATATTCAAATCAAGAAGCTTGATGATAATACAGGTGAAGCAATTTTGGCAAGTACTGATGATAAATCTGCGAGGTTTGAGTTATATACTTGTGCTGAGTCCGTACTTGTGCCTGATAGTAGTTGTACAACGATCACCGAGAATACATCCAGCACTGGAATAATCAAATTTGATAATCTCACGGTAAAGGCGAACTACTTCTTCAGGGAAGTTAAGTCACCAAAGGGGTATAAACTTGATTCTGCACTTTATAGCATTTCGTTTAATTGCGCTGGTGAAGTAGATCACAAATGCACAGCAACTGTACTTCGCGATTTGGCAGAAATAGTAAATGCAGATATTTCAATTACTCCTCCACAATCCCTATCTCCAAGTTTAGACAGTTCTGGACAGCATTATTCAGTTGGTCAAATAAATGTGAATGTAGCAAATGTCCCATATCCTACCGCTCTAAAATTCTTCAAGTTTGAAAAGACTACTAATACTACAACTTCTGGTGCAATTACTACTGGAGAAACTCCACTACAAGGTGTAAACTTCAACATGTATAAATTAGATGCAAGTGGGAACATCATCACGGATTTGCTTGGTAGTGCAACTTCAGGTACATCTGGAGCAGTGGAATTTTCAAATCTTGAATGTGTTGCTGGTGCATCAGAGGGTTGTAAAACTACCGAAATTTTGCCTGGTTATTATATAATTGAGGAAGTGCAAACAGATCCTCATTATATCAAGAACATGAATATTACACTAGTCTCAGTTGGACTTGATGGTGAAATAAAGTATGCGGTAATTGAGAATGGGAAGACTAATTGGGGAGAATTTGGTGCATTTTCTGGTAATTTTGCTGATTTTATAAGTGGAAGTTCGCTTATTAGCGCTACTAGTTCATTTAACCAAGTAGACGGTGCATATCTTTACCAACTTCCGAACTATATAAATGAACCAGTTAAGTATTTACTTCGTGTGCGAGACATTGACAGTGCAGGTGGTATTATACCTGGTACTTCAAACACCAATCCAGATCCAGATCCTCGTGCAAATTATCGCTTGTGGGATTGCGGTACGGCAGCGCAAGATTCTTGTAGTCCTGCTACTTATACTCTTGATCAGTTCACAAATGCACAGTCAATTGCAGGTTCGCTAGATGGCAAGTTCCCGCTAGATGTTCGCCATATATATGAACTTGAAGAAAAGCAAAGTCCTGCAGGATACAACAAGTTGTCTGGTAAGTGGAAGATCTCATTCACAGAAGTTGATGGTGTGTATACTCCAGTTGTTAATTATATAGTTGGTGAAAATTCAACTGCACTTAATGTTTTCTCGCGCGGAAATTCTACGCCAAATTTGACTACAGAAAATGCATCGCAAATTGGTACTTGTCAATCAACAGATGACAATGCATATGCAAATGGAACTCCAATATCTGTCGATTATGGCGAGTTGCAGTTTAATTTGAAGCATAGAATTTCCAGTTGTAATGCGGTTGTTGATACAGGAGCGCGTTCGTCGAATGCTAATGGCATTCTTTGGATTGACACTCCACATATTAAGCAGTTCTTTAATCCGAAACTGGTTAAATTTGCTGAAGATGGAACAAAACTGCCAGGTGCTAAATTCGCAATAACTAAACTTAACTCTACAACTGGTATTGCTGAAGTTTGTCCAAATCAAGGTGAAGGTGAATCTTCAGTTGCTCTATGTGCCGGAAAATCGGAAAATGAAGTTAAAACTAAAACTGTGATTTCTGATGCAGATGGAGTAGTAGATTTTGGCATAATTCCTGAAGGTATATATCTAGTCAGTGAGATTTGGGCACCGTATGGATTTGTTAAGAGTGATAGAATTGAAATTGTGCAGTTTACCAACAAGACCACTTCAAGTAGTTCAGCTAGTCGCATGCTAGACAGTTCAAAAGATACTGCAATTTCGGAAACTCTGAAGGCAAAATGTACTGCTATGACTGGTTGTACAGAACTTGCTTCCTCTTGGGGAGGTTATCTAACTGGTAACTACTGGAAGAATTTGGTATTCAATCAGGCAGTAGATCCTGAAACTACAAGTCTTGTAGACTTAGGAAACTTCACAAATTCAACACAAAAAGTGCCATTAACAGTTAGTGATTATGAGCGAGGATTGCAAGAGGTCAAGCATATAATTGGCGGTAAGCAAATTCCAGTTTGTCTATCTGCTGCAAATAGCAACTGTAAAATTGGAGATGGTGGCTCAATTGATCTACGAGCAGATTTTGAACTTCATGAGTTTACAACAACTGGTGCTCAAGTTGATCCGAAAGTTGTTAAATTCAAGACAGGGTTAAATTCCAACTTCTCATTTGCTAAAATTCTGGAGCAAAATTACACATTACTAGATGTGACAAAAGTTTATCTCTTGTGCATAACTAATCCTCCAGATGGATATAATATAGTTGATGAAAATTCTTTAGCAGCAGATGCACATTGCGAAGTGCTGTATTTCCCGTATTATAAATATGGCAAGTTCAATTTGCGCAGTGTAGAAACAGGAACTCGTTGTAGCCAATCTTCTGGTTGTCAGTTAAGTGAAGATGTTGATTACTACATCAAGAAAAACAACGCACTTGTTAAAGCAACTGATGTAATTCAAGAGGGTGATTACTATATACCACTTGATTTAGATGCATTTACTCCAGAGACTCCAGCAGATCCAGATGTAGATTATACGAACACTGGCTTTTGTACCAGTCAAGGAGGCTCTGATTGTATACCTCTGAAGTCAACAACTGGCGTAGAAGCGAATGCACATGATTGGTTACCTAGTGCACAAACTGATGCCTCACCTGCATGTTCTCCAATTGCTAGTATTACAGATTGCAGTACAAGTACAACTAGCCATTTACTTGATAAATACTGGATTACGTGGAACTTCCCAGTTGAACCTATGACGACTAATATTGAGTTTGATAAAACTAGTAGTAGCAATGGCGATAAGTTAGCTGGAGCAAAATTTGACATATATAGTGCATCAATTACTTCTGACAGCTTGTACATTGGTGATAAAGTTCCAGATGCAGAAAATAACGGTTGTGCATTCATACCTCAAGAACTTACAGACCAATCAGTTGGATTACCAGACTGCTCTTCAGGTGCAGAGAATGCACCAAGCTGGGTAAATGGAAAACCAGTGCGTAAATCTGCAGAGAACCACAGTGCAGAATCTAAATCTGATGGAACTGTACAGTTCGTGAATCTTGTACAAAAAGATCAGAGCTTAAACTACACTGGAACTAATGGTGGGGCGATGAATGCAACAGGTTTATATGTTGTTAAGGAAACTCTAGCACCTGAAAAATATTATACTAATCCAGCATGTCGGATTATATTCGTAAAATCACCTGGTGAAGTATATACAGCAACACTTGCATCCTGCAATACAGGAACAGGTGATGGTATTGCAACTAGTCAAAATGGATCAACTAATGTCTATTCCGCACTTTCGAACACTGGAATTAGCCCGAATATTGGAGAATTAACACCTGAAAATGCCACTTCTTATGGCTGGAAATATGCATCTGGAAGAAGTTCAATTAACTCAGCAAGCAATATTCCAACAGATACCTTCAACAAGAATATCTGGAAAGTTGAACTTGATCCTTGGCTTGAAGATCCAGCAATTTTTAACATTTCAGTTGTTAAACATTCATCAACAAGCACAACTCAAATGCTTTCAGGTGCAGAATTTAAGATTTCCGCAAGTAAAGAAGGTCTTGCTAATACAACTGATGTATTAACAACTAGTACAGATGGTAAACTCAACTTCGCGTCTGTTGCTGGACAAAATATTGGTGATACTAGTTGGTATTACTTGAAAGAAACAGTTGCTCCTTTGGGATTCCATGTACAAGATGGATACTATATGTTGAAGTTCTTTATGCCAGTTGTGGAAAGTAACCAATGTAGTTTAACCAGTGCGCAGAGGGATGAGATTGCTGGTGCTTTAACAACAGAAGGTGCGAAAAGTGGTGTAACTTCAGAGTTTGGTGAAACAATAGGCAGTCCAAATGAGGACGGTATATGCGATTATAAGCCAGTTGTGTACTTCGTGGCTACTAATTCTGCAAGCCAAATAACATCAGAAACAGCACTTTCTTCACCGCGTGTTGAGTTTACTTCAGCAGATTTCAATAGTGCTACTAAGAACGCTGGAATACTTAAACTAGATGTTGAAAATACTCCAAATCCTTATGTCTTGAATCTTTTCAAGTTTAATGCTAGTGATAATGATGTTGCACTTGCTGGAGCGACTATTAAACTTACATCATCAAGTACTAATTACGGTGTTCCAAGTCAACCAGGTTCTGATGGATATACATATTGTGAAGGCATTTCAGATAGTAGTGGGCGCATAATTTATAATGGAACTAATTTTGGTGATGGTTCTGGAGTTCCAGTGACATGTTATGATAGTAATACTAGAGATGGAGGTGGCAAGTTGAATGGTAATCCTAAAAATTTGCAGCAGGGTAATTATGTGGTTGAAGAAAAATCTCCACCAGCTGGTTATTTATTTGCATCAAGAAGTTATTTTCTACATCTTGAAGAGCAGAATTCTTGGTATACAGTTATTCTAAGTGGAGTTCATGATTATGATTATGTTGCTAATATCTACGGGAATGTTGTTAAAGAATGTGTAGATTATAAAACTACTGATTGCAATAAATATCCACAGTGGCATTTCTTGCCATCTCATGTTGAGGCACTAGGTGATTTATCAGCAACTGTAATCGGAGATGGCAAAGTTGGAAGCGATTATTCAGGCACTGGCGATGAGACGAAAATTACAAATGCTAGTAGAATTGTACGCGTTCCAAATGTTCCAGGATATAGGCTTGACTTGACTAAGACAGATTCTGCAACTGGGAATTCAATTGGAGATGCAAAATTTGTTTCTGCCGCAGAATGGAATAGTGCAGATACGAGTATTACCAACCAGACCACAGATTTTGCTAAAGCAGATGCGAAATGGAATGCAATTAGAGCGCAAGAAACAGATTCTCCAAACAATCTTGCTGCTGAAGTTGCTAATTTGAAGGAGAAAGATGCAATATTTACAGTCTGCAAATTCATCGGAGATCCAAAAGCTGCAACAAGTGAATGTGTTCCAGATTCGTTTACGAAGATATTTCCAACTGGATATATTTGGGCATCTGCTGAGTGGATTCCACCAACTGATGGTGCTCCTGCAACAACTAAGAGTGTACATTATAGACTAGAAGAGGTTTATACTCCAAATGGTTACTTAAAGAACGCGAATAATATCTACTATATGGTTGATTATGATGCAGTTAATAATGTACCTGTTATAAAGCCGTATAAGAAGTCATTTGATGCAGGTGGAAAATGGACACCTAGATTAGATAATACACTTACTCCAACGGAAGCGTTGAATTACTTGGGCGGAAATTCAGCGGAAGATTATGGAACTGGAACTGTGGCGACTTTGCCAATAACATGCGATTATATGAAAGAGGTTGGTGCATCAAACTGCGCAAAGGATAGTAACGGTTTTGAATATGCAACTGCTAATATACCAAATACCTTCAACTACTTTGAACTTCAATTGAACAAGTATGACTCAGCAACTATGAAGCTGATTGGTAATACAGAAAGCTCTGATAATGTTGAATGGACGGTTGAAGAATGGGAGCCTGGAGTGGGCGGAGTTCAAGGAAGTTTCAAGTGCGTGAATCCAACAGATGCTGCAAAGAACACATATTCAGGATATGCGCTTGAAGATAATGTTGCTGATAATTGCCACAAGTTCAAGACTGATGAAAGTGGAATCGCCAAGTTAAATAGAGCAGCTGACCATAATAACAGCTTCCCAGACTATCTGGAGTTTGACATCACCAAGATTTATCGTGTTCGTGAAGTTACTGCTCCAAATCAGTTCTTGCAGTGGAGCAGGTCGCTGATTTTTGATTATGTTCATGAGCCATCATCAAAAGGTGAACCGTATGCCGCGATTTATGCATGTCCTGATGATGCACTTTCTAGTGGTTCAGATAAGCCGTACCAGTATAATAATTGTACCATGAAAACTGCAGGTACAGACTATACAGCAAGTCTTTTATCCGATGCAAATGTTCCCTATACAATGCATTTGTTGAGCTACTACTGGAGAGATCCGTATATTACAACTGCATTCAAATTGCATAAGAGCGATAGTTTAACTGGAGTTGCGCTTAAGAATATCAAGTTCACGCTTAAGAGACTAGTTGATGGTACAGATCAATTGATGGAGGACACAAGTAGTGGTTCTGCAGATTTCCACTTAACTGCACCTGATTATATTGAATGTATTGGAAGCACGAATGAATCTGGTGATTTGACTATTGGTTGGAACAACTGCTACTCTAAGGCAGATCCGAATCCTGCAACTGATGAAGAGTTCCGCGTTCGTCTTGTACCTGGCGATTATCAACTTACTGAAACAGTTCCAGGCGGTTATTATGCAGAATATGATAAATGGCATGTAAAGTTGACAACAAGTACTTCGTGGTATGCACCAGAAGATACATCTGCTCAAGACTTTGGTACTAGGTATCCTAATACTGCACAAATTCCGTTGATAGTAACTCATGATGAAAATAGTGCTAAACAGTGCAGTTTAATAACTGGTTCAAATAAAGATCTACTTTGTGATAATAAAGATAAAGATGTAAATTCCAACAGCTTGTATACGCACTCTAATGACCTGTATATTTCTGCTACTGCTCAATTGAAAAATGATCCAGTTTATAAGGTTGAATGTGATCCAGGCGCTGATAACTGTAATGCAGAACCTGATTATGACTGCACAATTTCTAGTACCGATCATTGTCAAGATTTTAATCCAGATTGTGATGTTGCAACTCAGAACTGCAATCCAGGAAATAATCCATCTGATAATGGTTTCAACCTCTATAATTGGGGACTTCGTAAGGTTGATGGAGAATCCAAGAAGACGATTAGCCAACCGTATGGAGTTAACAGTTCTGACTGGACTTCTGCACTTGCAACAGCAAATGGTGATAGTGAACTTGCTGCTAAAAACTTGGGCGCAGAAAGTCATCAGGCATTATTTACTGTATGTGAGCATAGAGATCTTGATTTAGCAGATGCTTGTAATGAAAAAGTTGCACAAACTGGTGCTGTTCATAATCTTGCTGATTTGACACTCAATCAAGTTCGTGTATATGTTCTAACTGAAGTGAAGGCACCAGAAGGCTATGTATTGCCAACTAATGTACATTATATCCTCAAATTCGCGCTAACTACAACTGGCTCAAAGAAACAAGGTGAACCGATTGTCCAGAAGATTACTGGTGCTGGTTCAGGTGAACAAGTTGAAGATTTAGCAACTTGTCCCAACGATCAAGTTCTTAACACAACAGATGCATCGAAGTGTCGCACAATTTCTACTAATTACCGCGCACTCCCAATAGTTACAGCTGATCTGTTCAATGATCCGAATCCATTCCGCATAAGTTTTTACAAGGTTGATGACGATGTTGATTGGTGTCCAGGAGGGAAAGACTATACCAATATTGGCAATAATGCATCTAGCGGTGATACTGGTTGTCGCGTAATTAAAGATGTTCGTTATTCACTCTGGGATGTGACACCTAGTAGATTAAATGCTGGTGCTGGTTTATTCAGCGATAGTAACAGTGCTGATACTGCTAGAACTATTCCTGGAACGCTTTCTTATGACTTGGCGAAGTATAACCCTGCACTTAAGGAATCTGCTGGAGGAGTTTCTGGTGGAACTGCTGATTACACTGCATTTTCTGATGAAAGCGGATATGTTTCATTTGAAGGGTTAAAAGCTGGCTGGTATATACTTCAAGAGACTGCTGCACCTTATGTTTATGCACCTGATTTGAATTTCTACTTAATTCACTTAACACCAGGAAAAGCGCGCGGTATGGATCGGACAACTGTACAAAAAGGAGTACCGCATATTGACACCAACGCTGTGAACAGTTGTTCAGGCAAGGCTTGTAATGAACAACCTCCGCATAAGCAGTTTATTGACGGTTCAATTGACTGGGAGAAATTAAGCAACAACTCGCTCATAAATCCTGTTGTATCGTGTTCAGCTGCTGCAATATCTGGCCCTGCACCTTGTTCAAGTTCAAGTCCAGAAACAAGTTGGCCAAATACTGCACCTGTAAACTTTGGTACAGTAACTTATCGTGATACCACTTCTGGTGAAGAGATAAGTGCTTCAAATTCTGCGGCATCATATGGAACTTATGAAAATGGTGAGCTCAAGAGGAATTACATCTACTTGAATGACCGCGAGAATTCTAAGCGTTTTGTTCTGAATATAATTGCAAATTACATCAACAACCCTAGAGTCTCCAATGATAACAGTATAGAATATGATGGAACTAGATTGAGTCCTGATGGTTCTGGTATAACTACTGAAGATGGAAAACCTCTTATGGAAAACGGTAAGGATAAATACGGAAATACAGATCTTTCAGTAACATTCTTGGTGGAAAGTGTGAATTTTGAGCAATATGCAACATGCGTTCAGGCTCTTGGGAGTAGTCCAACTAAAAGTGCAAAGGATGAGTGTTTGAAGAATAGCAAGACACCAGTGGATATTACATCTAGTAAAACTCCAGATATGGGATGGCTCTCAACGGATATGCCTCAAAGCAAAGTTGTTGATCCTGAGCTGGTTAAGCGACTTAAGGCAAATATCGCGGTTCAAACTGGTTATTGCGATACAGCTGAATGTAATATCAAGGTTGGCAATAAGCTCTATATACCACTAACTCGCGAGCAAATTACTTCTAGTACGGACAAGTTCAAAGTGCAACAGAATATAGTCTACGACAAGACGAATGGGGACTTATTGGGTATAATTGCACAAGATAACATCCTGAAAGCAGCATCTATTGGGGAAACTGTTAAAGTTCCAAACTCAACAAAACCCATGACTTATACTTATGCTCGAACAGCACAGACTCTCTATAGTGACGGCAGTAGTACTGATGCTAAGCGAGGAAATACCTATGCATTTGTAGGTTCTGGCGAAGCGGGAACACTTGTATATAAGAATGTAGATTTAACATCAGAATCTGGCGTAATAGGAGACTTGGTAGGCATTGTTATGGCTGATGGTGTGATTTACGCACTAGGAGTTGTAGATAACTATATAAACTCCAAGTACAATCAGGAGATGACGCTTGAAAATGCTGCTGGAATTAGAACTGCTGATGGAACGCCTTTGTACATCGTGGATGGTAATTTCGTTTACTTGTACAGTCCAAATGCTACAGGAAATAAGGGTGCACTTTATGGAGAATCCGTAGAAAAAGATGCTCAAATTCACGTCTATTCTGCAACCAAAACTGCTGGAACTGAAGAATATATGAGTGAAGACTTGCTTAACCAAGTTGCTTCTTGGTGTTCTGAAAATACAAGTTGTAGTACTCGTTACAATGCTGAACATCCTGCAGAACTTGAGGACAAGCTATATTCTGGTTCTTCAATGGTGCGAAATGTTGTATACCATGTTTCTGCATTGAGTTGGCCGTATGGTTACTTCACGAACCTTTCAAATGGCTCATATTACTCTGTCGCTGTGTGTGATAGTGCTGCTGGTTTTGTGGCTGTTGATTCTGAGAATTACGATGCATCACTTGATCCGTATAATCCAAATGCATACGGTCCATACTGCTCAAAACGCACTAGTGCAACTGTTTCTGGTGGAGTGCAGGCATTGATGGCAACTAAGGCTAAAAGTTCAAGTGTAAAGACAAATGCATATACTGCTTCTAGTTTTGATACGCTTGCTGCATGTTCTTCGGTCTCAAATAATGCACCAGATATTTACTACCACGATGCTGAAGAATCTGATAAATATATACCTGGTGTAAAAATATTCACCTCAGATTCATGTGGAAATCCAATTCCGTATAATGTCTCAACTGGTTATTGGAAGAAATTCTACCCAGACTTCTTGTGGGATAACTTTGACTGGGCTGCAGATGGATCTGCCTTATTCGGTCGTGCAGTTATTGGAGTAAGTGTATGGCAACTTGAGGAATGCCCAAATAATCCTAGCCTATATGTAGATGATCCAAATTGTTCACGGTATCTGGTATCCAAAACTGTTAAACAAAAAGAGGTTAAACTAGGTGATGAAGTGACATATACTATTGAAGTTAAGAATCCATCATCTGTGCCAGTTACTGAGGCAGGAGTTATTGACAAGTTACCAAACGCAATTCAATATGATAGTGCTGATATAGAGCATGGATTTATGTTCTACGACAAGGAAAAGCATATATTTGTATGGGATATAGGCGTATTAGATCCAGGAGAAACTATTAGGGCAACTATAACTGGTAAGGTTGTTGGTGATTTGCAAGAAGGTGAACCGATCTTGAATCGCGTGCGTATAGGAACAACTGTACCATTTAGTGGAAATTGTACAGGCGAGAACTGCCCAAGTCCTAATTCTCCAGATGATCCTTGGAATGAGGAAGGTTGGACGGAGTCTTGCGTTTATTCAAGTACTAATTTCCCAGAGCCTGGCACAAATCCTGGTGCTGATTTTGCGCCTGGACAGCAAAGCGCAAATGCATGTGATGCTGTTTCAATCTACAGGAGAACTCCACCTGCTGAGCCTATTGAAATTGCGCGAACAGGTGTTGCTGCACTTGTTCTTCTCTCAATTATACTGCTATTGCTCTTAACTGGCACAATAACTTCAGCTAATTCAAGAAGGTTGAAGAAAAAAGCACAAGTTGTTAAAAAAGCTGACAAAAAAGATGGTGAAGACGATATAGCTAGTTCAGTAAAGACTGCACCTAAAGATCCAGTTGCACCAACTACTCCATCGGTTGCCCCAGTTACAAAGCAGAAAGCTGTACCTGGCACAATTGCCAGTCTTGTGCAGAACCAAGGGGGGAATTTGAATGAAGGTACTGCTAATATGCACAAGGAAAAGAGAAATTTGGCAATTCCTGCAACACTTGAATCATTCCACAAGAAATCTGAGCCTGCAAAAACTACTCCAAAAACTACTCCAAAAAGGTCTAAAAACAGTACTAATACTGCTACTAGCGGTAAAAATCATAATGAGAAGGTGCAGATATTAAAACCTTCTAGTAAGACGGTTGCACAACCTAAAAGTACGGTAAATCCAGTAGATAAGCCAGTGCAAGCAAAGAAGAAAAAGCCAGTTAGTACACTTGAAAATATTGTAAAAGCTACGCAGTCGCCAGAACAAGAAACTGTTCAACCACCGAAAAAGCGTGGTAGACCACGGAAATCTGAAGAAACTGCAAAACAAGTTGTAAAAACTGCACCGAAAGTACAGAGGAAGTCTGCAGAATCTGCTCCAAAAGATGCACAGCCATCTGTACAACCGCCAAAAAGACGCGGTAGACCACCAAAAGTTGTAGAAAATACACAACAAGAAATAGTACCAACTCCTAAAAAGCGTGGAAGACCGCGAAAAACTGAAGAGAATGCAAAATCTGGTAAAAAATCTGCTCCAAAACATGCGTAGATAATACATCTCAAATTTTCGCACCATGAAGACTAATAAGGCGCTGAAGGCACTCAGGAAGCGATTTGGCGTTGCAAATCCATTAGCCTGTGGTAAACACACACTTGTAAATAGATGTGGAATAAGTGGCTATATTGCAGAAAATAACAAAAATTTGCAAAAACTTGACAAAGCAAACAAAAAGGTGTATAATGTGTATAAGTTGTGCGGATGTAGTTCAATGGTAGAATCTCAGCCTTCCAAGCTGATTGTGCGGGTTCGATTCCCGTCATCCGCTCTCTTGTGTGGTCGTATTTTTTCGTATGACCGTATTTATGGGCAGTGCGCTTTATTTCTACCATTCTTGATGAACAGCATTTCGTTGCGCCTTTTATTGTCCTGCTAGTACTACTTTAGGTTCGATAAAATGCATTTACCAGCACCCACAGTTTTATGGCGTAATTCGCTACACAAATTACTCCACTTTTGTGCGCATGTATTTTTATCGGCATAATTCGCTTCGCAAATCACTCTACTTTCTGCGCACATGCATTTATCGGCATAATTCGCTACGCAAATCACTCTACTTTTGTGCGCACATGCAATTATCGGCATAATTCGCTACGCAAATTACTCTACTTCTGCGCGCATGCATTTACCAGCATAAGTTAACTTTATCGGCGTGATTCGCTACACAAATCACTCTACACCTGCGCGCCTGTAATATCTGCACTAGTGGTTTGATGGCGTAATGCATTTTGCATTACACTTTATTTACTTGCACATGCATAAAACATCAACACATGTTTTATTACTAGTTCTTAGGTTTGCTACTACATGT
>JAIRWY010000003.1 GCA_031268675.1 Candidatus Ancillula glyptotermitis
AACTACACACCATACACACCAAATGAAGCTGCATTAGCAACAAGTTACGGAACAGGTGATTCATGTTCTGCATATGGTAATCGTAACTTCTACAGTTATTATACTGATTGGTTTGGGCAGGGGGCTGCTTCGGGTGTTTTGGTCTTTGATACTACTGAAGATATTCAATTTAGAGAAGAGATTACGGACTTACTCAGTAAGCATATTACGACTGGTGTGATTGGACATGATGGTAATATACATTATTATGCAGATAACTTATTAACTCGTGGGCAAGCAGCAGCATTTTTATATCGTGCGGCTAAAACGCCTAATGTTTCGCAGACAGATCTTGATGCTAATTTTCCAGATGCAGTTGGAACTCAGTTTGAAAAAGAAATCGCATGGCTAAAAGCTAGTGGATTTTCAACTGGTGCTAGTGGGAACTATTTACCAGATGCAAATATTAAGCGTGGTGAAATAGCAAAGTTGGTTGTTAGAGCATTTAAACTTGAAGGCAAAAGCACTAGTATGCAAATAGTAGACTTCAAAGATGTTGGACAGACTAATCAGTATTATACATATATCAAGAAATTGGCAGAATTAGAGATTATTAACGGAACTAATGGTTACTTTTATCCAGAAAATAATATCAATCGCGGTCAAATAGCAAAAGTTATTTCTAAAACACTCAGCATTCCATGAAGAAGCACAAGCAAATCCAGCAACCAGTTTAATCAGGCTACCTGCTGTACATAACAACTACTTCAAGGAGCAGAAGAGAAACATCATATGGTTTTGGGCAGCAATATGCATCTACCAACACATGCAAATTTATTAGAGTGATTTGTTTTGCAAATCGCGCGGTTTGTTTGCGCTTGGATGACCCCACAACTTTTGTGCGCATGTATTTATCAACACATCAAGGGGGTCGGGGAGGGTGGGGCACAAGTGGAGGCGATGGCAAGTTCTAGTGAATGATGTGTCGCCTGAAGAGGAGGTGCGTATTATATAATACAAGTATGCTAAATCAGAGAACTAGAAAAACTCTTGTACTCAAAACACCTGAATTTCAGATGTAGTATTTTCTAAAATCATGGTAAAAAAGGTGCAACTCTACTTGACAAGCATAAAAAAGTGTGGTATAATAAGGGTGTGCGGTTGTGATTAGAGGAGGAGATATGTTGCGCAGCAAAAAGTCAGTTGGTTTTCGTGTGGTGATATTTGCATTTATTTTCGGATTAGTTTTGCCATTTACTACTAGTTGTCAGCGAAGTGAAGAGAGTAAACCTGATAATACAGGTGGTGGTTATTTAACAGATGGTCAAGTAATTGATTCAGTAGAACTTTTGAATGCTGCACCTAAAGATGGATCGGCTGCAAAAGAACTTGATCTTGAAGTTGTTAAAAAAATGAAGAATCTGGAAGGTTCAAGTCGTTGGATTCAGGCTGCAGCAGATGCGAATGATGTTACCAAAAAGACAGAGGGGCGCGAAGAACCAGGTGCATGCGAGCAGTTTAATTGTCAAATTGGCATTAATATAAACGAAAAGAATACACCAACACTTGTAAAACTTTTAACAAAAGTTGATGTTGATGGCGGTAAAGTTTCTGAGACTGCAAAGAAGAAGTATATGTTGCCACGTCCTTTTGTAACAACAGATTATAAAGAGGTGTGTAGTCCACATACGCAGGAATCGCTAAGCAAGAATGGTGCATATCCTTCTGGACATACTACTGCTGGGTGGCTTTGGGGATTGACCTTAGCTAAGGTAGATCCAGAGAATGCTAGTCGTATTATGGAACGTGCTAGACAGTATGGAGAATCTCGTTTAGTATGCAATGTCCATTGGTTAACAGATGTACAAGGTGGAAGAGATCTTGCATCAGCAGTTTTTGCCGATCTTCAACAATCCAAAGATTTTCAAGCGGATGTTGAAAAAGCTGCACAAGAAGTTAAGGAAACTCGAGGCAAAGCGGAGACTGTCAAGAAAAACTGGGCAACAACTCTGGAGATTACGAAAAAATTCGCTAAGGAACATCCAGAAAATGAGACTGCGAAAAAAGTTGCAGAACTTCTTGAACCACTAAAAGAATGGTCATGCGAAAAGGAAGTTGAAGCACTTGCTGTGGACATTAATTCCTATATCGGCAGGCAATAGTTCATATCAAAGTATTAAGTATGCATGCCTAGTTTATTGATTGCCCAAAAATTAGTGGAAATGACTACTAATTAAAAGTGCAGATGATGTATCTTCAAAAACTTGACAACAGACTAAAACTGTGCTATAATGTTGAATGTATATGCATTTGCAAGTGCGATGTGGTTGTTTTTGGGTAACTAAATATAAAACACAGTTGTTTTGTGGGTGCTTGTTGGATTAGATACTGAAAGGAAGTGTATGGTTTCAAAACTCATTTTGTTACGACATGGCGAGTCTGAATGGAACGCTAAGAACTTGTTCACGGGTTGGGTAGATGTCAATCTGTCAGAAACTGGTATATCTGAGGCCCAAAAGGGCGGTTTGCTATTAGAGCAGGCTCAAGTATTTCCAGATGTTGTGCACACTTCGCTTTTACGTCGCGCAATTATGACTGCAAATTATGCATTAAACGAAGCCAGCAGAGTTTGGATTCCAGTTAAGCGTAGTTGGAGGCTAAATGAGCGTCATTATGGAGCACTGCAAGGCAAGGACAAGAAAGCGATTCGTGAAGAATATGGTGAAGAACAGTTTATGCAGTGGAGGCGCAGTTATGATGTTCCGCCTCCAAAAATTGAGGTTGATTCAGAATACAGCCAATCTAGCGATGTTCGGTATAAGGATGCGCCAGAAATTCTTTCTGAATGTTTAAAAGATGTTCTTGAGCGCGTGTTGCCATACTGGGAAGATCAAATAGTTCCTGATCTTAAGGCAGGTAAAGTTGTTTTAGTTACTGCACATGGTAATTCATTACGCGCGCTTGTGAAGTACCTTGAAAATATTTCAGATAATGATATATCTGGAGTAAATATCCCAACAGGTATTCCTTTATATTATGAACTGGATGATGATTTTAAGATACTTGGTAAGGGCAAGTACTTAGATCCTGATGCACAAGCAAAAATAGATGCAGTTGCAAATCAAGGTAAATGATTAGATTTTCCACTCGTAGCTCAGCTGGATAGAGCAACGGACTTCTAATCCGTAGGTCGGTGGTTCGAATCCACTCGAGTGGACTTTATCTACTTTAGCATATGCTAGTACCAGTAGACGCATTAGAAGTCCGTCAATTAAATGGTCTTCTTCGGGGTCCTTGCTAACTCCGTAGGAATTCGTCTGGCAGAAATCCGTAGATCGGTGGTAGCGTAGACGTTGGTTCGTTGCTTCAAAAAGTGTCAGATGTTTGGACAAATATCGTTCAAGCCAAATCACTGAGGTGGACTTTTGGTTTAGTGCATTGAATATCGTCTACATATCTTATAAATAACTTAAAAACCTTAAAATTTCATGAATTTTTTATAAAATCCACAATCTACTTGACAAGCGGGGGGGGGGGGGGGTGATATAATAGAAGAAGTTTTATTTTGGATTTTATGGTGTAAATGTTTTTTTTTAATATTGTTTGTGGTGACTATATATTTG
>JAIRWY010000008.1 GCA_031268675.1 Candidatus Ancillula glyptotermitis
AACTACACACCATACACACCAAATGAAGCTGCATTAGCAACAAGTTACGGAACAGGTGATTCATGTTCTGCATATGGTAATCGTAACTTCTACAGTTATTATACTGATTGGTTTGGGCAAGCTGGAAATTGGATCATATTTGATAAATCAGTAGATGCTGTTAACTACCCATTTGCAGTATACCGACTGATCAATAGGACAAATGGACGCCATTTCTTCACAAGTTCTGCAACTGAAAGAGATAATCTAATGCGAAATGACTATAAATATGAAGGTATTGCATTTTTTGAGCCACAAACAGGAACAGCTGTATATCGCCTCTTTAGGGGTTTTGAACATTTCTACACTTCTAACGTCCAAGAAGCTCGGTCATTATTACAAAGTGGTGCATCACTAGATGGGGTTGATTGGCATACATCAAATGGGGGGCAGCCAGTATATCGCCTAGTAAATAAAACAACTTCTGAACATTTATGGACTATAAGTAAAACAGAAGCTGATACAATTACATCATCAGGTCAATGGTCAACTGAGGGAATCGCATTTAATGCATATTCTAGTATAATAGATGATCCTAGTTATACATACAAGTTGACAAATTCCGCATCTCATCAAATTCAACTTACGACAAGTACAAAAGTAGTAAAAGACACAGTAGATGCAAAAAATGGTTGGACCTATACTGGAATTGCATGGAAAAACGATCAAAATGGGACAATTAAAATTTCTGAACTTCAACTTGGAAATGAGAAGTTCTACACTGCAAATGAAACTGAGAAAAATTCATTAGTTGCAAACGGTGCAACACTTACTGCAGATAGTAAATTTATGGTCACTGGAACTGGCGGAGAAGTACTTCGATTGCTGAACACAAAATATAAAACGCATGAGTTTACAGCAAACAAAGAGTATGCCAACTCATTGGTTGCAACTGGTGAATGGAAACTTGAGGGTGTTGCATGGAAATCAGATGCTATTATGCCTGCACAAGATATATACCGCCTAGTTAGCACATCTGGACATTTCTGGACTAGTAGTGTTTCCGAGCTGGAGACTATGCAAATTCGTGGTTGGAATTATGAAGGAGTAAGTTGGAAAGCACCGTCTACTGGAACTCCTGTTACGCGCCTTTCTTCAAGCAATGGTCATTTCTGGAGCGAAAATCAAGCAGAGGTTGCTCATCTAGCAAAACATGGTTATACTACTGAAGGAACTGCATTCAATAGCGGTGGAAATACTGAAATATATAGATTGCTAAATCCGCACTCTGGAGAACACTTTTTTACAGCAAACCCTGCAGAAAAAAACAACCTATTACTTTCTGGTTGGAATTATGAAGGGGTTGGAATGCATGGAGTATGAAAATGGAGTAGAGGTTGATGTTTAAAATTTTCTCAAAGCGTAATAAGTCCTTACTTTTTGAATTGGTCCGTACCGATTTTAAGTTGCGGTATCAAGATTCTATTTTGGGTTACTTGTGGACACTTGTTAAGCCTATGATGATGTTTGCGATCCTATATATCGTATTTGTCAAGTTCTTCAGAATTGGGGCAGATTTCCCAAATTTTTCGCTATATTTACTACTTGGAATTGTAATATTTTCATTTTTTCAAGAGGCAACTATGCAAGGATTAACTTCAATTGTTGTTCGCGGAGATTTGTTGCGCAAAATTTCTCTACCTAAATACGTAATTGTGATTTCTGGAACAATTTCTTCGCTTATTAACTTCTTATTAAATCTACTCGTTGTTATACTTTTTTGCATTATTTCAGGTGTACATTTTAGGACATCGATTTTTCTAATACCAATAAATATACTAGAACTTTATATTATAATTACTGGACTTTCGTTCTTTCTAAGTGCAATTTATGTCCGCTTTAGAGATTTGGGATATATCTGGGAAATTATCATGCAAGCAATGATATATCTAGTACCGATAATGTATCCAATGTCTATGGTTGAAAATTTTAGTCCTACTGTCGCGCGGATCATACTTCTAAATCCACTCGCACAAGTAACCCAAGACATTCGCTATAATCTAATTTCTGATCATACTGCAACCATTTGGAACACAATTTCAAATCCAGTGTACCATATAATTCCGCTTGTATTAGTAGTACTACTTGTTTTCTTTGCCTCAAATTACTTTAAGAAAAGTTCTAAGAAATTTGCGGAGATAATTTAATGCAAAAAGGGGTATCATCCCAAGGCAGTGGTGTCATTGTTTTGGCAACTTATGAACCAAATCGCAAGCTTTTTGAATTGCAATTACGCTCAATAATGGAACAGAGTGTTAAATCATGGAACTGTATAATAACTCATGATCCTTCAGAATCTTGTACAGTTGAACAACTACAAGAATTAGTTGATGAAATAACCCTAAAAGATCAAAGGTTCAAAGTACTTGCAAATCGTGAGCGGCTTGGATTTTACGACAACTTTGGACGAGGTCTAGAAGCTTCTAAGAAGTTTTTTCCAAATGCTACATGGATTGCACTTTCTGATCAAGATGATAACTGGAACACAAATAAACTTGAGAAGTTATTACCATATTTGGATAAATATACACTAGTTTCTGGGCAGGCACGCATTGTGAAGTACAATATTAAAAAAAATGAACAAGAACTCCTGAAGTTTAACACAGAACGTGAAAATACTGGATTTGTTCGCCTTTTCTTGAACAATAAGTACTCTGGTGCTTTAATGGTGTTCAGTGCAAATTTACTTGATGATATTTTACCACTTCCGAGTAGTTTCAGCAGTCATAAAGTACATGACCATGCAATTGCAGTAATAGCAAAACAACACGGTAAAATAACCATTGTAGATGAAGTTGTACAAGATTATATTCAACATGATAATAATGCAATTGGAGAATTTACCGAAAACCGTTCATTTATTAAGCGCGCGGTTAAATTTCCGTATATTCCATTCTTACAATGGCGTTTTTCGCTTGCAATGAGACTTTTTCCTGCACTTGGAATTATTCCAGGCATTTTGATTGCATCAATTTTAGCAATTACTGCATTAAAAAACACGCAGGCAATTCCACAACTGTTTGATGAAGTTTTTCATTTAAATGCTGTTCGTTTTATTATGGACACTGGAAATTGGTCACCTTTTGGATTCCTGAATGTAGAAAATGGTGCATATATGACAGGTCTTGCACCACCAACTGTTTCATATTCTGCAGCAAGTTTTTATCCATCTGGCTACCATACACTCGCAGCGCTACTTGGAGCTATATTTCATTTATCTGCAATAGCAGCATGTTTTATACTAAATTTTATTGCAATTGGAGTAGTTTTTCCTATTGGTGTTGCACTTTTAGTAGCAAATTTTGCTCCAAAGGAGTTGAAATTTCAAGCGTATTTATTTGGTGCACTCACAGCAAGCATAACTGCATCACTTCCGTATCGTTTATTAACTTGGGGTGGAATTTGGCCATTTATGTTCGGTTTACTACTACTCCCCTTATGCATTTGGATTATTATACACCAGACAAAATTAACAAGTACAGTGTTATCACTAGTTATTATAATTCCATTTCTGAGCATAATTCACCCAAGTGTTGCGTTAATCTACTTGCTTGTGCTGCTGATATTTTCATGGCAAAAATACAGACGACCCATTCTGATGATTATATTGACTGCTGGTTTTATCGCAATCTGGATCATTTTTCGTCCAGATCCATCCAACTACAACTTATCAACTATTGCAAATCCTTTAGTAGCATGTGGAATGTTCTTCTTCAACGTTGCTAGTAAAAATCCACTCGCAGTTCCTATTATCTTCAGCATATTAGTAATTCTTGGAGTTTTAGTATGCATGAAAAAGAAGAATACTAGATGGTTACCAGTTTTATGGCTAATCTTCCTCATTGCATATGTGGTAACACTATCAACTTCATCAAATCTCCGCGCGCATTTAACAGGTGTAATTTATGCAAATCCACATAGAATGATTGCATTAACTGGAATAGTATCCGCCCCATTAGCTGCATTTGGACTACTTCTAATATATCGTAAATGCACTGAACGAGCACAAAAAATCTTCAAATTTAAAAGTACACGACCATACTACAAATTAGTTTCAAGCATAGTAGTTGGAATACTAGTATTTATAAGTGCAGTTCAACTTGGAACAACTTCAGCAATGGAAGCTAGAAGTGCGACGAATTTGGATGTAAATAATCGCCTTACTAAAGATGATGCTCAACTAATGCAGTTAATTGGCGAAAAGTTGTCTAAAAAAGATTCGTTAATTCTTGCAAATGCAAATCAAGGTGGTAGTCTTAACTATGCAATTTCTGGAGTTTTAACACTTCCAACTCATGCATTTTTCTCGTCATCAAATGAGTTGAGTTTTCTATTTACGAATTTGAATAAAATGGAATATTTGGAGACAAGTTGTCGGTATATTGAAAACATTGAACTTGCAAATGAGCAAAATCCCAAAATGCTTTTTGTGCTTGAAACACCAGATAGCAGATTAGACCTATTAGATGGCGAAAACGGCATGAATTTTGATGGTCTACAAAACTTGGAGAACACTATTGGAGCGGAAGTTGTTTTAGAAGTCGGTAATGCAAAACTAGTGAGGCCAATATGCGCCTAATGCCTAATCTAAAGCAACTTTTTATACAAATGGCTAAATTTGCAACAAGTGCATTAGCAAATGCAATTATAACTTTATTGTCAATACCTATTTTAATCCACAAACTAGATGCTATTTCTTGGGGATATTTGGCGCTTATCCAATCAGTATCAGCATTCTTCTCGATATTTGTCGCTTTTGGATGGGGAACTGTTGGTTCTGGCTTAATTGCAGGCATGAAAGCGAACTCAAAACGTGAATTCTATGGGCATTCAGTTGTTGTGAGATTCTGGTTATATATAGTTGCAGTTACTGCGCAAATACTTTTTCTACACACAATTAGTAATATCAACATTAGAGTAATTATATTAGGCGCAGTTGTATATCTACTGCCTTATTTAGGCGCATGGTGGTTCTATATTGGTGAATCTCGCCCCAAACATTTGCTTTTCTACGACATGCTACCAAAAGCTTTAGGAATACTGTTTGGACTCATTTGCGTGTGGAATTTTAAAACACCAGAATCTTTTTTACTTCCACAATTATTCTTCAACTTAATACTTCCAATTGCTGCACTTAAAATTATACGGCCAACTAACATCTGGATTTCGCCAAAAAAGCAGTTTAAAACACTGAAAACTGTGCTATCTGGATTCTTGGCTGCCTCAATGTCTGCACTTTATGTCAACTTGCCAGTAGTACTTGTGCAGATCCTATTACCAGATAAACTTGCCTACTATGCTCTCGCAGATAAGTTCTTCAAATATGCAACTGTTGCATTTTCACCAGTAACCCAAACTTTACAGGGGTGGATTCCACAGAAACAAGAATTAATCATGTATCGCGCAAAACTAGGACTAGCAATTTCTGCTGGAATTGGAATACTAGGCTGGATATTTCTCACATTTGCTCTTTCTCCACTTACTGCTCTATTCTCTACGCATACAATTGAGGTGTCGCATCAAATGGGCTTTATTTTAGGAGGTGCGTTCTGTTCAATAGCAGTTTCTCAGATTGTTGGAGTTGCAATATTAGTTCCTTTTAGACGAGAAGCTGCACTAGTTGCCTCAACGGCACTTGGAGTATTTGTTGCACTACCGTTAATGCTAGTCTTCGCTATAAAAATTGGTGTTGGAGGAGTTGCATTAGCACTTATGATTTCAGAATTCTGCGTCACTATCTTCCAAATGTTTGTATTCTTCAAAATTGTTTTAACTTCTACTTCTAATCACTAGCAACCTAATATTCTAAATCCTTTTGATGACGCTAGTTTCTCAATATTCGGAAAAGTTGACTGACTCAAGTAGTTTAACAATGAATCTGAACCTAAATTCTTCTGCACAACCATCACAACAGATGCAGTTTCATTAAGTTGTTTTGCCCAATAACTTAATAGTTCGCGTAGATTTTCTTGCCCAATTCTAATTGGCGGATTTGATACAAGTGCCCCAAATTCCAAGTTTTCTGGTACTTCTTCTGGCAAAAGCGCATGGATATTCTTCAAATTGTGCTTTTTGCAGTTCTCGGACAGTGCATGAAGTGCGTTTTTATTTACATCAACACCCCAAATCTGCGAGCTGGGAAATCGCCTTGCAAGCGCAATTGCAATCGCGCCCCAACCACACCCCAAATCCAAAATGTTGACCTTATTTAATTCATCATCTCGAAAAAATGCCTGCGAGCGTTCACTATTCAAGTACTTGAGTAATACTGCAGTTCCTTTATCAAGCCCATTTGCACTAAAAACTCCTCTTGCACTGACAAACTCCTCAACTTTAGTACCAAGAACTGCCTTAATACTAAGTGGCTCAAATTCTAGTGAAGAATCATCAAAGTAGTGCAACTGATCCCCTCAAGAATGTTCCAACTGGTAAATCCTGCATATGTACATCTGCGGAGAAATTAAGTGTAAGCAATTGGTCTGCATGCGGAGTTGACTGCATATTTGAACCAGATTCATCAAAAATTTCTCGTACTTTTACCTCTACAGGCTTCAACTGCACTTCACTGCGTCCAGTTGGAATCAGAAGCTCACATTTATCACCAACGAAGAACTTACTACGCTGATGCCAACCATCTTCCAGTAATACAGCAAGAGGTCTCCACAATTGTTTGTAGCCCTTTTCATGGTATGAATCTGGCACTAAATCAGGATTCCATACACCATCAACAGTTTTTCCATTTGCGTCCACAACATCGGAGAAGTAGAAACCAGTTGTATAATCGCGATGCGAGACTTTTAAAGTTTCCTCCAAAATCCAGTCTGGAAGTGGCTCATCACCATGTGAATTATACCAGTTCCATGCCGCTCTATATGCATGTACAATAGTTGCAACATAGTAACTGCTTTTAGCGCGCCCCTCAATTTTGAAACTAGAAACTCCAGCAGATGATAATTCTTGAAGATGTTCAAGCAAATTTAGGTCCTTAGAATTAAAAATATAAGAACCTTTAGCGATATTCGTTTGATCATCAAGTACTTCACGCTCCTCAACAATTTCAAGTTCAGTTGAATATTTGCCAGAATCTGAATTGGTCATTTTGGAATCTACAACTGTATATTCCCATCTGCACGGTTGCGCGCATAATCCTTGATTAGAATCACGATTAGTCAGATACTTTGAGATTAAACAGCGTCCAGAAAATGCCATACATATTGCACCATGCACAAAACACTCAATTTCCATATCTTCTGGTATATTCGCCCGTATCTGTTCAATTTCATGCAATGTCAACTCACGCGCCAAAACAACTCTAGTAGCACCAAGCTTGTAGAGTTCACCTGCAGTCAGATAATTGGTGACTCCCGCTTGTACGGAAATATGCAACTCCATATTAGGAACAACTCGCCGCGCTAACATCAAAACACCAATATCCGCAACAATTATAGCATCAACACCTGCTTTCTGCGACTTGATCAAAAAATCTTCCAACTGTGGGATTTGCGAGTTCGTAGGTAGAATATTGACCGTCTGATAAACGCGAACGCCCTTTTTGTGTGCATAATCAGTGGCATGAGCAAGTTCCTCAAACGAGAAGTTCTTCGGAGCAGAGCGCATTCCAAAATCATGTGCAGCCAAATAAACAGCATCCGCCCCATACTCAACAGCAGCAAACAACTGTTCAAGTTCACCAACTGGTGCTAATATTTCTGGACACATATACATTAACTACTTAGCGGCAAGAACCTCTTCTTTAAATTGTGCAGGGCTTCCAGTCAGATCATACTTTTTATTGTTGATGAAAATTGCAGGAGTTCCAGTAATTCTTCCTTGTACATTTATATAGTCAGAAACTGCCTTTATATAGCTTGCGTATTTACCAGAAACTGCAGCTTCAGCAACTTGTTTGGAAATGCCTGCTTCAACAATATGCTCCTTAATCTTCTCGTCACTTCCAACTGTTTTATCATAACCACGTTCTGGGCGAGTACACTGTGTTGTATTTGTTCCTTTTATACCTTCACAAGGTTGATTCGTTGCAGAATACATGGACTTAACAAATGCCATATACTTATCTGGTACGTTCTGAGCAATATAAATTGCTGCGGCCGCAACCCTAGATGAATATTTATCACTTGTTCCATCTTCTAGCGGTGAAGTACGGTCGAACCATGCAAGTGGATGGAATATAATATTAACTTTGCCAGTTTCGACAAGTTCTTCAAGTGTGGCTCCATACGCACGCTCAAATCCACCACAACTAGGACAAATGAAGTCATTAAAAATCTCAAGATTCACAGCACCGCTAATAGCTTTATCTTTTCCACCACCGTTCTTGCTGACAGTAAAACTACCGTCCTCATTAAAGAGACTTGGAACATTACCAGAATCCTTAATTGCTTGTTTGAGGTTAGCCTCGCTTTTTGGATTGGTTACTACTATAACTATTATTACCACGACTACTGCAATAGCGACAGCAGCAATTATACCACCAAAGATCAAACGATTTCGCTTGTCTTTTTCGGCTTGTTGTGCCCGAAGAGCATCTGATAATTCGCGCGCGCTCTTGGCACTACTCTTCTTCGCAGTACCTACTTTTACATTAATCGACGCCTTTTTTGGTGCATTTTTAACTGCCACTATAATCTCCTGTTCAATAACAAACTTGCCTTTAGAGTTTAATTATACCACAAATAATTCTCACTGTCAAGCATTTATACTACCCTTTGCGCTACTAAATATTGTAAAACAAATGACGCTAAAGTAAAAAGTGTGGTATAATGCACATGTAATTGTTAAATTCAAATCTAAGGAGATACTGATATGGCTAAAAAATGGAAAAGAGTTACTGGCGTTGCTCTTTCTTTTACGTTGCTCACAACGAGCTTTCTTGCGTTAACTGCTTGTGGTTCTAATTCAAATGCTGGTGCTCAAGATAATATAATTCGTGCTTATGGATGCGAACCCAAGAATCCACTTGTTCCTGGAAACACTTCTGAAACTTGCGGTGGAAATCCACTTGATCTGCTATTTGAAGGTCTAGTTTCATATGATGGTGAGCAAGGCAAAGTTGTTAACTCTGTTGCAGAAAGTATCAAAACTGAAGACAGTCAACACTTCAAAGTAACACTAAAACCTGGAATGAAGTTCTCAGATGGAACAGCCGTTAATGCAGAGAGTTTTGTTGATGCTTGGAATTATACCGCAAACACTGCAAATGCACAATCTGGTCAGTCGTTCTTTGATAAAATTGAAGGTTTTGATGAAGTTTCTAAGAAAGATGCAACTCAAGATCAGAAACTTTCTGGATTAAAACTAGTTGATGACACTCATTTTGACATCACACTCGATGCACCTTCTGCGACTTTTGTTACTTCTTTGGTTGCAACTGCATATTTTCCACTTCCAAAAGCATTCTTCAAAGATCCGAAAACATTTGGAACTGATGCAGCACATACAATTGGTAATGGTCCATACAAATTGAAAAACTACGTGCATGATAGTAAAATTGAACTTGCTGTAAATGAAGAGTATAAAGGTGCTGATAAACCGCAAAATGATGGTATTGAATTTCTAGTTTATGCAGGAAGTGCAAATGATGCTGCGTTTGCCGATATCCAGTCTGGTACTTTAGATGCGCTGGAAACTACTAAAACTGATAACTATGTCAACAATAAAAATGATAGTAGGATTCAGTGGAAAGTAGAAGTTTCCAATAACTATGCGTCTATTTCAATACCTGGTTACTTAAAACATTTCGGATTTGATGAAGAAGGAAAACTCAGACGTGCTGCAATCTCAAAGTCTCTGGATCGCAAAGCTTTTATTGAAAAAATCGCCAAAGGTCTAGCCGTTCAACCAACATCATTTTCACCAGTATCTAAGTCAATTAGTGGATCTGTAGACAAAATTGAAGGCAACGATGTTCTTGAATTTAATGCAGCAGAAGCAAAAGAACTTTGGGAAAAGGCAAATAAAATTAGTCCTTGGGAAAGTGGAGAAACATTCAAACTATTTTACAATGGAGATTCTGGCGGAAAAGAAGCATTTGATGCATACGCTAATTCCATAAAAGAAACACTTGGAATTAACTGCGTTTCGGAAGGTACAAGCGACTTTAAGACCTTGTTACACATGATGGCTGATAAAAAGGTTGAAGGTGCATATAAGGACAACTGGCAGTTGGACTATCCATCAATTGAGAATATATTGCAACCGCTATTTAAGTCAAATGCTGACTCCAACTATACTGGATATGAATCTGAAGAGTTTGATGAATTACTAAATCAGGCTGCTAAGCAAGTTGATATTGACAAAGCGAATGCGTTGTTTACTAAGGCGCAAGAGGTTCTGATTAAGGATTTACCTTCTATTCCTACTACTTATGGTTATAACAAAGGTGCATTCAGCCCTAAGGTTAAGAATGTTAAGTACAACTGGAAAGGGGTTCCAGATTATTTGAGGATGTCAAAGAAGTAGTTGCTAAAAGTTAGGGCATGGGTTTTGCCTATGCCCTAACGCTTCCTAAGCTGTATGAAATGAGGTGACATAGAAAAGTGGTAAAATATATTCTAAAACGGTGCTTACAAGCTCTACCTGTTCTTTTTGGTGCCACATTTTTAGTATATGGACTTGTATTCTTGCAACCAGGCGATCCAATTAGAGCTCTGTGTGGTCAACACTGCCCAAATGAAGCAGGTCTTGATATTATCAGAGCGCGCTATAATCTTGACAAGCCATTCATATTGCAGTACTTATTGTACATGAAAAATCTTCTACTTGGTGATTTTGGGACAACATTTTCTGGGAGAAGTGTATCAGATATTATTGCAACTTCAATGCCAAATACTATTCACCTAGGGTTAATTGCAATTGCGTTTGAGATTATACTTGGAGTTGGAATTGGAATTATTGTTGGTATTCGACGAGGTTCATTTTTTGACTCTAGTATACTAGTTATAACACTTATCTTAATCTCAATACCAACATTTGTACTTGGGTTTGTTTGCCAACTAGTATTTGGTATGAATCTTGGAATAGTACCACCAACAGTTGGATCAAGTACAGATTTTGAACACATGTATATGCCTGCGTTGATATTAGCAACAGGTTCAATCGCTTCAATATGCAGGTTGACCAGAAACTCAATACAAGATAACTCTTATGCAGATCATGTACGGACTTCTTATGCAAAGGGGCTTCCGAGATATCAGGTTACTTTGCGACACATATTCCGCAACTCAATGATTCCAGTTGTAACATATATTGGAGCAGATTTGGGTGCACTTATGGGAGGGGCAGTTTTAACAGAAACTATTTTCAATATTCAAGGTATTGGTAATCAATTATACGCCGCAATACAAAGAGGAGAAGGTACAACGGTAGTTTCAATCATCACATTATTCGTTATCATTTTTGTTGTCACCAATATTGTGGTGGACATTTTATATGCAGTTTTGGACCCAAGGATTCGATATGGAAAATAAACATTTCGTTGCAGATTTTGCAAACAACCTAGACGAAGTTGATGCAGTTACAATACACTCATCAGCTAAATCCGTGAGCGCTTTTAGTAAGACAATCTACTCATTGGTTCACAACCCGCTTTTTATAGTATCATCACTTATTCTGTTTTTACTACTGATTATTGCTGTATTTCCTGGACTTTTCACACAGATAGATCCAACTAGATGCGTAATTAGAGAAGCATCATTACCAATAGGAACAAATGGAGAATACACAAAATCTTTTCATCTGCTTGGAACCACTGGTTTGGGATGTGATGAATTTGCTCGCATTATCTACGGTGCTAGAACTTCGTTATTAGTGGGGTTTTTTGTTATGGTAATTTCAACAAGTATTGGTTGTGTTCTAGGCGCAATTGCAGGCTATTTTGGAGGAATTTTGGACTCTATTATTTCAAGAATTACTGATGTGTTCTTCGCAATTCCGTTGATTTTAGGAGCAGTTGCACTTCTTCAGCTGTTAAAGGATGCTGATCCATTTTGGAAAGTTGTTCTCACACTGTCTATATTTGGCTGGACATCTTCGGCAAGATTGATGAGAAGTTCTGTAATGGAAACGAAAACGCAAGAATATGTAACATCAGTACGTGCATTAGGCATGGAGAAGTTAACAATATTATTTAAGCATGTTATTCCAAATGCAATTTCTCCAATTATTGCTATTGCTATGATTTCTATGAGTGTATATATTGTTGCAGATTCTGCACTCTCATTTTTAGGAGTTGGTATGAACTCAAGTGTTGTATCTTGGGGTGTTGATATTGCAAATGCCCAAACCACACTCCAATCTAATCCAGGGTTATTGTTATATCCATCTATTGCATTGGCAATAACGGCTCTAAGTTTCATGTTCTTAGGCGATTCAATCAATGATGCAATAGATCCGAAAAAGCGCAGGAGGTAAACATAATGGCATTACTTGAAGTTAATGATTTACATGTAACATTCTCATCTGGTTCATCAAAGGAAAAAGATATTGAAGCCGTTGCTGGTATATCTTTCAGTATTGAAGAAGGTGAAAGAGTTGCAATAGTAGGCGAGTCAGGTTCTGGAAAATCCACAACTGCACATGCACTAATCAACTTACTTCCTGGCACTGGAAAAATAACATCTGGTAGTATCAAGTTCAACTCTTCTTATTACTGCGAGAATGGCGAAACACAAGCAGAAAAAGCATTTGTTGCATTAAGAGGAAGTGGAATTGGACTCGTTCCGCAAGACCCCATGAGTAACCTTAATCCGGTGTGGAAGATTGGGTTCCAAGTACGTGAGACCCTGAGGGCAAACGGTTTTGAGGGTTCAAAATCAGACGTAAATAAACGCGTAATAGAAGTACTTGAAAGTGCTGGACTGGAAAATGCTAAAGACCTATTGAATCAATTTCCACATGAATTCAGCGGAGGTATGCGCCAGAGAGTTCTAATAGCAATTGGGCTGGCTAGTAATCCTAAACTTCTAATTGCCGATGAACCAACTAGTGCGCTAGATGTCACAGTTCAGAAAGTTATACTAGACCATTTGGAGAAGTTAACAAAAGAACTTGGAACTGCAATGTTGTTCATTACACATGATTTAGGATTGGCAGCGGATCGTTCGGACAAGATAATTGTGATGTATAAAGGGCAAATTGTTGAATCTGGATCTTCTGTGGAAGTGCTTAAAAATCCGCAACATCCATATACTAAACGCCTTATTTCTGCAGCACCTTCGCTAAGTTGTCGTCGTATGGAATCTGCAAAAATTCGCAAAGAGTCGGTTGAAGATGATCAATCACCAATAATTGTAGTAGATAGCTTAACAAAAGAGTTTGCTTTGCGAGGTAAAAGGGAAAAATTCAAAGCAGTAGATAATGTTAGTTTTACTGTAAACCGTTCAAAGACTTTAGCAATAGTTGGAGAATCTGGCTCCGGAAAGTCAACAATTGCAAATATGTTGCTTAATCTTTTAGAGCCAAGTTCTGGAACAATACAGTTCAATGGAGTTGATGTTAAGGAAATCGCCAAGAATAAAAAAACGCTGAAGAATTTCCGCAGACTTATGCAGCCAGTGTTCCAAAATCCATACGGTTCGCTTGATCCACTACTTTCAATTGGAAGTGCCATTGAGGAACCTCTAAAAATCCATAAAGTTGGAACTCGCGAGGAAAGAGCAGACAATGTGCGCAAATTACTTGACATGGTTCAACTACCAGAAAATTTAATACAACGTTTCCCTAGTGAACTTTCTGGAGGTCAAAGACAGCGAGTTGCAATTGCTAGAGCACTAGCGCTTAGCCCAGACTTGATTATTCTTGATGAGGCAGTTTCTGCACTTGATGTTCTGGTACAACAGCAGATTTTAACACTTCTAAATGACTTGCAGGCACAATTGGGTCTAACCTACTTGTTCATTACGCATGATCTAGCAGTTGTACGGTTAATTGCGGATGATGTAATAGTTATGCAACATGGAAAAATTGTTGAAAGAGGGACAACTGATGATGTGTTCAACAATCCAACGGAAGAATATACCATCAACTTGTTAAATTCAATTCCTGGAAAAGACATACTATAACCTAGTGTTGTAATTAACTGCGTACTTTGCATGATGAAGTACTTATATATTGGAGAATATTCCTGCCGCCTGCTGAACCAACGGCATGTTAACACCTGTTTCATCAACAAGCTTCATAATTGTGGAAATTGTTGCCACACCTTCAACAACTCCGCGCGCTTGAAGTGCTGCATTTTCCTGAGTTTCGCCACTTCCAACCAGAAAACCAAAGGAGTAGTTGCGGCTGAGGTTGGATGTACAAGTTGCTAAAATATCCCCAATTCCTGCATATCCTAGTACACTTTGAGGATCTGCATTAAGAGCAACTAGTAGTCGTTGACACTCGCGAATAGCATTCGTTACCAAAGCTCCTGTAGTTGAAGCACCATAGCCTTTTCCTGCATAATATCCGCAGAGTAACGCATAAACATTCTTAAGGCAACTCATCATCTGAACTCCAACAACATCTTTAGAAACTTCAACCTCAAAGTACTGACTAGTACCGAAAAGTTCTGATACAAGTTCGGCTGTTTTCAGGTCGTTGGACACAATAGTTGCAGATGATGGCATTCTTAAAGCTACCTCTTTCGCCAAATTTGGCCCAGCAAGCGCTGCAATATGCTTATCCCCTATTTCAAGTTCATCAGAAATCATCTGCGTCATCAAAGAACCAGTTTGCACCTCTAACCCTTTCATCAAGGACAAGAATATTGGCCACTTCTCTTTATCTGGACCAAAAATGCGCAAGAAATCAGGCATCAAACTGTTAAGTACTCCGCGCGCTTTTTGTGCAGAAATCGCAACAACAACAACATCTACTATACCATCTTGCCCATTTAGCGCGCGGTCAATACTTGTACTTGCACGTAAATCTGCAGGAAGCTCTATACCATCAAGACGATTTGGAAGACAATTGTTATCATTTATATTCTTACAAACTTCACTTCTTGAGCCCCAGATAGTTACCAAATTACCAGCATCAACAAGCACTTTTCCGAAAGCTGTCCCCCATGCTCCAGATCCAAGAATTGCAATATTTTTATTTGTCATCATAGATTACCACTTTCTTTTCTTTCTGCACGTCTGGATAACTTTGCATCCCATCTAGTTGGCGCAATATAACCGCGATTTTCTTCAACTACGTGCGTTAAAAAATCCTCAATTATATAATTAATTTGTAAAATTTGCTCATCAGTTGGATTTTCAATCTTATCAGAAAATACTCCTGAAAAATCAATTGGTTCATAAACCTTAGTATATACAATCACCTTATTTACATGCTTTTTATGGTAAAAATATTCACTCCAAGGTACAGTTTTATTCGCAACTTTTCCTAAAAATTGTACACCATCTTGCATAATTGTAATTACAGGAACTCCAGTTTGTAGCACTAATCTAGCTACTCCAGTTTTGCAAGTCATAGGCCATGACTCTGGATCTTTTGAACAAGTACCTTCTGGAAAGATAAAGACAACCTCGTTATTTTCCAATGCTTCTTGCGCGATTACAAGTGAATTTGATGCAGCCGCAGATCCTCTTTCAACTGGAATAAGTTTACCTGATTTGAACGCTTGCTTAACAACTGGAATTTTCCAAAGGCTTGCTTTTGCGAAAATTCTCGGCATTCTTCCTGTGCGCGTAACAACTTCTGGCGCAATTAGAGCATCAAATTCATCCAAATGCGGTGCAATAACTATTAAGCCACCAGTTGATGGAATACTTTCAATTCCTTCTTCAACGCGGTATGTCCTAATTTCAATGAGCCTGCGAAGAACCCATACAACAAGTCTGTAAAATATCGGAGCTTCTTTCATCTTGTACAAAGGAATCAATCTGCGAATAACTCTTTTCCCATACCACCATCTTGTTTCTGCGCTTGCTATCTTAATAGTCTCGCAATTATCCAATATCTGCCCCCAGTGCCAGCAACTTTTCAGTAAATGATTCATATCCTCTGTTGATTAAACTAATTCCATACACTTTTGATTCACCAACAGCTGTAACTGCAGCAACAATGTGTGAAAAACCACCCCTTAAATCAGGTACTAGAATATTTGCACCATGTAATTTAGTAGGACCTGCAATAACTGCAGAGTGCCTAAAATTGCGCTCTTCAAATCTGCAAGTTCTTGAGCCTAAGCATTCCTTGTATAGTTGAATACTAGCACCCATTCTACACAATGCCTTAGTAAAGTCAAAACGCTGTTCATATACCGTTTCGTGCACAATAGAAAGTCCATGCACCTGAGTTAATGCAACTGCAAATGGTTGTTGCCAATCAGTCATAAAACCTGGATGAACATCTGTTTCTAGCGGTATTGATCTTAATTTACCGCCAGGATAGTAAAATCTGATTCCCTCATCTCTAATATCAAATTCACCTCCAACCTTGCGGAAAACATTCAGAAAAGTTGTCATATGCGATTGTTTTGCACCAGAAATAAAAATATCTCCATATGTAGAAAGTGCAGCACTTGCCCAAGATGCAACTTCTATACGATCAGTAAGTGCTGTATGAGCAAACCCTTTCATGTCTGAAACACCTTCAATATGTATTACACGGTCAGTATCAATAGTGATAAGTGCACCCATTTTTTGCAATACATCAATCTCGTTCAAAATTTCAGGCTCAACTGCAGCATTAGAAAGTTCAGTTTTCCCACTCGCACAAACTGCAGTCAACAAGACTTGTTCAGTCGCACCAACCGATGGATATGGTAGTCTAATCTTAGTCCCCTTCAGACCTGTGGGTGCAGTTATATGAATTCCATTCTTTTCCTTAGCGATTACTGCACCAAACTTACGAAGTGCATCAAAATGAAAATCAATTGGCCTACCTCCAATGTCACACCCTCCAAGCGATGGAATAAATGCTTCACCAAGTCTATGCAGAAGTGGTCCACAAAATAGTATTGGAATTCTGCTGCTTCCAGCAAGCGTGCTAACATCAGCAACTTCTCCGTGCGAAATGTTAGTTGCATCTATATGGATTATACCTTCTTTTGGAGCATAATCAACTTTACACCCATGAAGTCTCAATAAATCACTAACAACTTGCACATCGCGAATATCAGGTACATTTTTTAGAACACTTGGCGTTTTTCCAAGCAATGCAGCAACCATACATTTTGAAACGAAATTCTTAGCACCACGTACAGTTATCTCACCATTTAACGCTTTATTCCCACGCACAACCAAATAGTCACCAAGCTTCTCAAGGTGCTCCATCTCATCAACAACTCTATTCTCAGACATGCACTAGCCCCTCACGCACTTTCAACTATTTCTGCTCCTTGCGTTTTTATTGGCAAAGTAGTTGGCTTAAACGAAGGTCTGTGCGCCTCAAACTCACCAATTTCATCCAAGTGTTCAAGAGTAAGCCCAATGTCATCAAGTCCATTCAATAGTTTATATTGAACATCATCACCAATTTCAAATGCAAGTTCATCATCACCTACAACTACTACTTTCCGTTCCAAATCTACTGTTAAAGTTGCTCCAACATTCTGCTCCAAATAGTCCCATATTTTTTCAATATCTACTTGCTTTAAAACTGCAGTTAATAATCCTCTTTTTCCTGAATTTGACCTGAATATATCTGCAAAACGAGAAGAAAGAACTACCCGAAAACCATAATCTTGCAATGCCCAAACAGCATGCTCCCTACTAGAGCCTGTCGCAAACTCTGGTCCAGCAACTAAAATTGATGCGTTCTTATATACATCTTGATTTAGCACAAAATCTGGCTCATTGGATCTCCAAGACTCAAAAAGTGCATCGCCAAAACCACTTCTGGTAATTCTCTTAAGATAAACCGCTGGGATAATCTGATCTGTGTCAACATTACTGCGCATAAGCGGCAGAGCAACCCCCGTGTGTACACTAAATTTTTCCATTTGCATTTCCTTCCTCTAAAATATCATCTAGCGTACCCAAATGTCCAAGAACTGCTGTAGCTGCTGCAACACTTGGACTAACTAAATGCGTTCGACCTCCTGCGCCCTGTCTTCCCTCAAAGTTGCGATTAGATGTTGATGCTGATCTTTCTCCAGGCTTAAGCTTATCAGCATTCATCGCTAGACACATTGAACAACCAGCATTTCTCCACTCCGCACCGAAGGACTTGAAAATTTCACCAAGACCTTCTTTTTCTGCTGCTAAACGTATTCTATTACTACCTGGAACAACTAAAACTCGCTTAACTTTCTTGCTGAGCCCTAATTCTTGCGCCTTTTTAAGGATACTGGCTGCTGCACGCAGATCTTCAATTCGTCCATTTGTGCAAGAACCTATAAAAACGGTGTCAATTTCAATGCTCTTCATTTTTTGACCAGGCTCTAATGCCATATATTTCAAAGCCTTCTCCCATGAACTAGTTGCAATTTCTGAGTTCAACACTTGTATTTCTTCCAGTGTTGGCACTGCACCACTAATTGGAACAACTTGCGAAGGATTTGTGCCCCAAGTAACCTGCGGCGACAAGTTTGACACATCTATCTGTATATACTTGTCAAATACTGCATCTTCATCAGTTTTGAGCGACTTCCAATATTCAAGTGCATTATCCCAATCCTGCCCTTTAGGAGCGTGCGGACGACCTTTGAGGTAGTTGAATGTGGTTTCATCAGGCGCAATTATTCCAACTCTTGCACCAGCTTCAATCGTCATGTTGGAAATTGTCATGCGCCCTTCCATAGAAAGAGAAGTTATTGCATCACCAGAATATTCAATCGCATAACCACTACCACCACCAGTTCCAATTTCACCAATTAGTGCAAGTATCATGTCTTTTGCCTCCGCACCTTTTGGAAGTGTACCAGTAAATTCCACTGACATAGTTTTTAGCGGCTTCTGGTTAATGGTCTGTGTCGCAAGAACATGCTCAACTTCAGATGTTCCAATACCGAACGCAATTGAGCCAAACGCACCATGCGTTGCTGTGTGGGAATCTCCACAAACAATTGTCATACCAGGTTGAATCAATCCAAGTTCTTCAAAAGTTACATGAATTACACCATTATCTATATCTCCAAGCGAGTGCAAGCGAATTCCAAACTCTGCTGCATTTTTGCGTAGCGTTTCTAGTTGTAGTTTTGAAATTTCATCAGTAAGCGGACTAAATATATCACAAGTTGGAGTATTATGATCTTCTGTAGCAATAGTCAATTCAGGTCTCCGAACTTTTCTGCCCTCAATACGTAAACCTTCAAATGCTTGTGCAGATGTAACTTCATGCAATAAATGTAAATCTACATATAAAAGAGCAACATCATTAGTTCTACTAGTTGTGTTTATCACATGTGCATCCCAAACTTTTTGAAAAAGCGTTCTTGGACTAATACTACTATCATTATATTCCATACCTACTATTATACCACACAAGTTTTACTTTGTCAAGATTTTTATATTCATATACTTCAAAGCGGCACTTTGCTCAAAAACTACCTCTCTTATTATCTACAACTTATACGAATACACCTTTGAAATAAAACTGATTCTTGCTCTATATTATACACTACGCTATCTTGAATAACCTTCAAACTTTTTTTATCAGTTTTCTGTATTATAAATTGTGCAAAAAAGAAAGAAGATTATGCAAAAACTCAAAAAGCATGTACATGATATTCAAACTTGCTCATGGGTCTCTTCGGTTCGTTAACTACTGAAATTTCCTGATCTTGTAAAACTTCTTGTGCTGTTTCTGCTTGGAGTTGCTGTTGATTGTTGTTTTTAGTCATGATGCCATCTTCTCAATAACTACCAAAAGATACTTTCAAAAAATGCCAGAACCATTGCTAGAATCGTCAAAAATACCGCAAGAAAAGCATACTTAACTAAACTGACTGTGCTTAAATACAATATCGTAGATAAAGTCATCATAACTGGTACAATCTTGAATTTTCTCATTTTCTCTTTATACAAAAAATACGCATATACAAGCACCAGAATACCAATTAGTAATAGTACAACATCAAAAGTAAAATCATTTGGTCGATGATGATATGTGCATCCCATTATAGTGAACTGAGAGTCGCGATCACATATGTCATCATGGTTATATGGTTGCTCTCTTGGATCGGGATCAAAAGAGCAATGAAAACCAAATCGCATGACAGATATTACAGAAAGCATGATGAAGTAGATAGAGATCAAACTGACGTGGAATGTTTTTTCAAATTTGCTCATGGGTTTTTCAGATGTCATAACTGGTTTCTGCACGTAAAATCTCGGCAATTCTTTTGTGTCGTGCAATGGTTCTTGTGTTGGTTCTGCTTGTGGTTGTTGTTGATTGTTTTTGGTTATTAATCTTCTGCCTTTTTGTTTGCGCCATTCTAAAGCAAAAACTAAAACTAGAAGAGACAGTGGAATTATAAATATTGACATAAAACGAATTGTACATATATAAATTGTTGCTGATACTTTTATGACTTTACTAATGATTCTAATATTTTTAATTTCTTTCTGCCTTAAGAAACTAGCATATATAAAAGATGAAATACAAACTATTAGCGATAAAACATCAATGGCGAAATAGATATCATTTTCTGGATAATTGCAACCAAATAAGTCTTTTCGGCATGATTCTGAATATTCATCTAGAGGTCTTATATCGTAATGAAAACCAAATCGCATAACAGATATTACAGAAAGCATGATGAAGTAGATAGAGATTAAACTGATGTGAAATGCTTTTTCAAATTTGCTCATGGGTTTTTTAGATATCATAACTGGTTTCTGCACATAAATTTTCGGCAATTCTTTTGTATCTTGTAAACGATCTTGCATTGGTTCTGCTTTAGGCTCTTGATTGTTTTTAGTCATAGTCCTACCTACCAGCTAAATCAAGAACGAGGGTTTAAGATCGAGATCACGATCGCAAGAAAAAATAGGATAGTCATAATAAGGCAATAAGCACCAATACTTGTTGTGAAGATACAACATATTGCCGATATTCTAATTATGATAGAGATAATTCTTAAACTTTTTCTACCTGTTTTGCGTAATATAAACTGCGCATATATAAAAAACGCAAAAAAGATCAAGATTGTTGCAACATCAAAAGTAAAATCATTTGGGCGATGATGATATAAACATTCCGCTCCCATTAGATCTGGATCACGATCGCACAGATCTTCATGATTGTATGGATATTCACGTGGGTCTGGATCAAAAGAATATCCAAAAACAAATCGCATAACAGATATTGCGGAAAGCATGACGAAGTAGATAGAGATCAAACTGATGTGGAATGCTTTTTCCAACTTACTCATGAACTTTTTGAATACCATAACTTGTTTCTGTACATAAATTCTCGGCAATTCTTTTGTGTCGTGCAAAACTTCTTGTGTTGGTTCTGCTTGTGGTTGTTGGTTATTTTTAGTCATTGTGGTATGGCTCCTAGTGATTCGCAAAAAGAGCAGCACCGACTATTAGAAGTACATCAACAAATAAGTCCACAAAAAACATTGCAATAGGTTCGATAGATATTATATACAACACCGTAACTATCATTGTGATAGCAGAAATTTTCTTTAGCTTTTTTCGTAAAAAACATGCATATATGAAAAATACAACACAAATTAGAAATGATAATACATCAATAAAAATATTTATATTGGTTGAATACGTACATGATGCCCAAGGATCATCGTGGCACTTATTTGAGTCTGGATACTCAGGCCTTTGGTTAAAATGAAAACCAAATCGCATAATAAGCATTGTAAAAAGCAAACCAAAATATGTATAAATTACACAAATATGTGATTTTCGTTCACGTTTACTCATGAACTTTTTGAATACCATAACTGGTTTCTGTACATAAATTCTCGGCAATTCTTTTGTGTCATCAATATCACTCATATATATTAACTTCCCCATTTGCAATTTTTATCAACTTTCTACTAGTTAAATCAGCAATTGTTGATTTAACGCCTACGTCTGGAACATTTTTTTCTTTTCTTTGTTCGTTAATAATATTGACATATTCAATAATCCAGTAAAATGTATCATCATTTAAATTTGGATTCAGTGATTTTCTAAATGTAGAAAAAATGTTTTCATTTCCACCAAATCTTTCTTTAATTGCATTATTCCATCTGTATGAATTTGTAGTGGATGCATAATATGAAATAACAGCATCAGATAATCTCATGTTATTATTTAGAGCTTTTGAAGCAATATTTATAGCATCAAAATCTTGTATTAGATCTTCTGCTGGAAATCTATATTCATTTCCACCAAAATATTTATCAACAAACTCTCTTTCATGCATGCCCTTATCTTTGTCCTCCCTATTTGCATAGTCAAAAGCAAATGTTGTTAAATCTCCTGCCCATCCAACAAAGTCACTTCTGGTTGGAATTGTCAAATCATCGTATTGTCGTACCTCTCCTTTCATTATATATCCACACATAGCTGCAAAAAGATGTGGAAAATCTAAATCCAATCCAGATACTTTATCATGAAGTATTGGAGCATATATAGCTCCAGATTCGGTTGTAATTAATTTTGTTTTTGGATTAGTTATAATGCCTTCAATTACGTAGGTATTAATTTTTCCAATGAACTCAGAGTGTGATTCACAAGGCGTAAGAAGTACAAGTACCCATTTAACATCATTATATATTGCACACCTCATGTACGTAGCAACTTCTAAATTTGCATCTTGTCGATTATTCGGATACTCTTTATCCGCTTCTCGTTGCACATCTTGCAGAAAAGCCCAAGTATCTGCATTAGACTTGTCATCTGTATTCGTGTACTTGTATGATGGAGCAAGTCCTGTGCGCATGACGTTCCTGTCCACTTGAAACTCCGTGGAAAGTCCAGCATCTATAGTTACTTCTTGTATCTGGTCATAAGCCCAAGAGCTTGGAAGTGCAAACCCTAGATTACCAGAAAACCCAGTAGACATATCAGAAATAAAACTAGAATGTGCAAGTCCTTTTGAAACTATAATATCGCATGTATTTCTTGATGAATAAATCCCCGGAATAATGTATGACCCTCCATTTGAAGAACCTTGCTTTATTCCATCATTAACCCCGTTGAAAAAATCAACTGCAAGAGTTTCTGCCTGATATTGCATTAAATCCAAGTCAACTGCAAAGTATACAACTGCCCCACTTGGAAATCCTAGTTCTTTAACTTTCTTGCTCGCTTTTTCACCTTGATATTTACCATTTGCGTATGTCATGTCTTGTTCTCTATGATTCCACTCCTGCATAATCGGAAACACGGACATTCCTGAAGTTGATATTAAATTGAACTCATCTAAAGTCATCTGCTTGTCAATTAGAGTAGTCGCACCTTCTGTATTAGATAAATATCTTCCAACTGTTTGACACCCAAGTCCTTTGAGCTTGTTGATTTTATACTGATCTAGTCTCACAGAAACATCACAAGCGGTTGCGGATCTATCACTATCCCCAGTTGAAATTAAAAGCGCCATCCATGTTTGATAATTTACAACTCCAGTTGTCGGTAATTGATAAAACGCTTGCATTTTTTAACAACCTCAGAATCCGCTGCTGTAAAACTATAAGTATAGGCACAAGAATATCCATTAAAAATAAGAGCAGCTTTGAATAGGTGGACGAAATACTTATTCGTATCTTCTGCTCCAACGTTGAAATTAGCTTGCTCTTTTAGCCGTGCTTTTGTCCCATTTCCGATAAATCCAGTTGCTTCACTATCACTAAACCCTAGTTCAAACTGTAGTGCATATATTAAACCCGTTGAAACGCCCCTTGAATAAAAACCGTCAGTTGGAATAATATCAAATGGTTCGTGCTGGAAAGCATACCTCCTGTTCAGATCTTGCTGAATTTCGCGAATATTTGGTTTACCACCATCTATTACCTTATACTGATCCATAGAAAACAGACCCTTTGCAACCTTTAGATTCACATAGTTGATGTTACGAAATCCTGCATCACTAGTCATTTGGGTTACAGCAGAAAAAATACCAGTTGGACTTGCTGCACCGATATTATAACTACCAGGATTATATCCTTTTGCAATTAACGCTCCTTGAACAAGAGCGAATATGCGTTTTGCACTACCTCTAGCATTCCCAGTTGCACCATTTATACCAGCAAATGACTCATTCAAGTTTCCTACTTTCTGCTTGTAGAGACTTTGGGTTGTTGGACCAAAACTCTGTACAAGATTATCCAGACCTAATTCATACTGAAGACCTTCAATCAGCCCATAAACTGTTGTCCAACCAGTAATGCCTGTTTCTGGGATTTTATCAAATGACGGAATTGAACCATATGTAGCATTCAAATACACTTGTACACTTTTAACAGCTTGATCTAGTTTAAGTATTCTGGAACCGTCTTGAGACTGCTGTGGGCTTTCACGCATTTGATCTTTTGGACTACTAGTTGTCTCTGCAGGTGTTTGAGGCGTTGTTGCATTTGCATCTTGCTGTTTTTGTTCTTCTTCTTGGCGCTTTAGCTGCTTTTCCGCATCTAATTGCTGCTCCCGCACTTCAAGTTCATCTTCTAGCTTTCTAAGGTGTTCTTTAGCGCATGCTTTGTCAAACTCATCGGACTCATATTCGCAAGTAGCATCAACATCTGAAATATGCACAGGCACATTTGGCTCAACATCTGGAGAAACCTCAATATTTGTAGCACGAGCAACAAAAATACTACCTGCATTAAACAGTACAGTTACAAAAACGAACATGCAAACAACCGCACTTGTAAGTATTACACTATAAGTTGAATACTTCTTCATACATCTCCTATTCCTAAACTATAACACTTGCATTATACCATACTTAAGATAAACTATTCAGTGCTTGTACAAGTACATACATTTTGTCATATCTTCTTAAGATTTCTACTACTTGACATGTACAAAAAAGTATGCTATAATAAATCTGTTGTAAGCAAATGGTTTGCAACTTCGGATAAATCACTAAAGGAGGTGTTTCTATTTATTCTACAGGTGGTTATTCAGCTGGAATTTATGGAGTATACGGTATAAGTACTGGCAGTCATTGTGGTAAAATTGCAGTTTCTAATGACAGAACAGAGGTTAACTGGTGGTGGTCACCTTGGAGGTGTAACGAAGGTAGCACTGTTAGAAAATTTGACGAGCCAGTTCCTGTTAATTTGGGAGTTGTGAGAATTGACTATGGTCAGTAGTGCTATAAGGCGTTCATGTGGATTTGCACTACTTTTTGTGGTAGTACTATTTTCTGGATGCGGTAATTTACAGAAGTCAGAAGAGCAAGCGCCAGACAATGGAGGTAGTTCAAAGCCTGCCGCTGCTACTTCATCTCAACCAAATACAACCTCTACGCAGTCCAAAAAGTATAATATACGTCAAACTTTTCCAGATCCAGCATTAGCTGCTTGTGTTGCGCACCATTTTGGACAAGATGTAGATTCTGATATTACACAAGAGCAAGTAAATGGCTACGATGCAATTGATAGTTTTGATTATCCACATCCTGAAAACACTAGATGTTCTACAATTGGGCAGATTAAGTCACTAAAAGGCATAGAAATCTTTACAAATGTTTATCAGCTCGAGTTAAATAACGCTTCCCTTGTTGATGATATTACACCAGTTGCTAATCTCAAAAAACTTGAACTACTTAATATCGTCGGTACAAATGTTAAAAATATAGATTTCCTACTAGAAAAAAAGGGACTGAGTCGTATAACAATTCCAAATGACCTAGTTTTAAGCCCAGATTTTATGCGTGTATCAGGGCTAGAAATTGACAGATGCATTGACAAGACGACTAATAATTGTAGTGTGGTAAAATCTTCGGATTACTACTTACCCTAAAACTATGTGATTGTTAAGTCTTTTATTAGATAATAGTAGTACTAGTTACAATACAAGTAGTATTAGAGTAAGTTATAAAGATCTTCTAATAGATACAAACTTGAAGAAGGTGTTTACAAGGAATAAGGTTATTAACTAATTCTACCATTAGCATTTTCATTACTACCTCTTGATTTATGCTTATTCTGGATTAACAAAGTACGTCTTTATACAAAGTTGCTTAAGTTAGTTCGTAGTGCTTATAGAATTCTTGTCTAGTGTTAACTTGCTTAGTCTTCTTCTTTCTGCTATACTGAGGTGCGTGTACTTGGTCATACACACAATATACATCAGATGTTTGTATTTTCCAAGTTTTGACATCTGGTGTCCTTATTTACTTG
>JAIRWY010000016.1 GCA_031268675.1 Candidatus Ancillula glyptotermitis
AGGCATAGAAGCATCAAAGCATACTCCTGAATATGACCAAGCGTATGATGGTGATAATGGTTGTTCAAAGACTGGCGAAACTAGTTTCTATGATGGACTGAATGTGGATGCTTCAAGAAGTGGCGAAGTTGGTCAATTAAGCATAAAAATTAAGGAAATAGCGATGAATGATGTGTCATTTGCCCCAAAACTTGGTCAATGGTCCGCATGTGTAAAAACGAAAGGTTTTGATTTTGAAGTACCACCAGGCTCTAAAATAAGTAAAACAGATGTTTTGGATAAAGGAAATCCTGTATACGGTGTAAACAACGAATTGATTGCCGCCGCAGATGCAGAATGTAAACAACAAGTTGGATTTATAGAAGAGTGGCACAAAGTACTAGACACAGTTGAGGAACGAGAACTCAAAAACAACTTGCCAATATTTGAGGCAGAAAAGGCATATACCGATTCCATGATAAACCGAGCAAATGAGATAATAGAGAAGTACGGCAATGAGTTCAAGTAGTAGATTAAAAAAGTAAGAAATGTACTTGACAAGCAAAATGAAGTGTGGTATACTATAAGAGATTGAAAGTATCAGACGGTCCAAGCGGTGGAGTTTTACTTGCTGGATACCGTGGTATGAAAGGAAAATATATGACAATGACTGATCCAGTTGCGGATTATTTAACTAGAATCCGCAATGCACAAGGGGCGCGCCATGCTTCTGTTGAAATTCCGCACTCAAAATTCAAGGTTGCGATTTCAAAAATATTAAAAGAAGAGGGTTATATCAACGAGTTCAAAGTTACTGATGCAACTCCTGGTAAAATATTAACAGTAACTCTGAAGTACGATTCAGCAAATGTTCCTGCAATTCAAGGAATTAAGCGCATATCAAAACCTGGTTTGCGCCGTTATGCAGGAAAAACGCAATTACCGCAAGTTCTTGGTGGTCTAGGAGTTGCTATACTCTCAACTTCATCAGGATTAATGACAGATAAACGAGCAAGAAATAAGGGCGTAGGCGGCGAAGTAGTCGCGTTCGTTTGGTAAGGAGAGTCTATGGCTGAGTTAATTGAAAAGCGTTCTAGGATTGGAAAAGTCCCTGTAGTTGTTCCTGCTGGTGTGACTATTTCTCTCAATGGTAGTAAGTTGGAGGTAAAAGGTCCAAAAGGTTCTTTAACACATACTATTCCAGAGCAAGTTAAGGCTGAAGTTACTGATAGTAATGTTGTGGTTACTGTTCAAGATACAAGTCGTGTTTCCCGTTCACTTCATGGTTTAACGCGCACTTTGATTTTTAATATGGTTGAAGGTGTAACTAATGGTTATGAAAAAAAGATGGAGATTGTTGGAACTGGTTACCGTGTGACTGGACAGAGCCCCACTAAGCTTGAATTTGCACTTGGTAAGTCTCATACAGATATTATTGATGCACCTGATGGAATCACATTCACAGTTGTTGACAATAACCACTTTAGTGTTATAGGCATTGACAAGCAACAAGTTGGTGAGGTTGCGGCAAATATCCGTAAACTTCGTAAACCAGAACCGTATAAAGGCAAAGGCATTAAGTATCAAGATGAAGTTATTCGTCGTAAGGTCGGAAAGGCAGGAAAGTAATATGCCAGTAAAAGTATTAGGAAAGAGTAAAGAGAAAGCTAAATTGCGCAGGCATTTAAGAATCCGCAAGAAGATTTCTGGAACTGCTGAGCGACCTCGTCTAGTTGTAACAAGATCGCTTAATCATATAGTTGCACAAATTGTTGATGATGAAAGAGGTGCTGTATTAGTTTCAGCATCTACAATTGCTAATTCAGATAAGGCGCTTGTAGGTTCTGGAACAAAGGTTGACAAGGCGCTAGAAGTTGGTAAATTAGTTGCCAAGAAGGCGCTAGATGCTGGTATTAAGCAGGTTGTATTTGATCGTGGAGGAAATAAGTATCATGGAAGAACTGCCGCTTTGGCAAATGGTGCAAGAGAGGGAGGTCTGGAACTATGAGCGATTTTAGGGATAACGAAAATGTTGAAAATCACATTGAGCGTTTAGTTGCTGTTCGACGTGTTGCGAAGACAACAAAAGGTGGAAGGACTATGTCTTTTACTGCGCTTGTTGTTGTGGGAAATGGTAATGGAAAAGTTGGTGTTGGATATGCTAAGGCCAAAGAAGTTCCAATTGCTGTAAATAAGGCAGTTGAAATCGCTAAAAGAGGTTATTTTGAGGTTCCTCGTATTCAAGGCACAATTCCGCACCCTGTTCAAGGTGAAGAAGCTGCTGGTGTGGTATTTTTACGTCCAGCATCTCCTGGTACTGGTGTTATTGCAGGCGGTCCTGTTCGTGCAGTTTTAGAGTGTGCTGGTTATACAGATGTACTCACAAAGAGCTTAGGTAGTTCAAATGCTATCAACATCGTTCATGCAACTGCTGCTGCACTTAGAAATTTAGAGCGTCCAGAAGCGGTTGCTTTAAGGCGTGGATTACCAATAGAAGATGTAGTGCCTGCCGTTATGCTTGCTGCTGCGGCAAAGGGTTCAATTAACTTGCTTGATCAAGAGCTTGCAAATAAGAAACCGACGAATAAGAAAAAGCCTACTAAGCCTAAGAGAAATGCTGATAAGGGTACTGAGAAGAAAACTGATAATGTGGAAGCAGTTGTAGAAACTCCTGAAGTTGAAGCAAGTGCAGAGCAGGTAAGTGTAGCAAGTACAGAGGCAGAAACCAGCAAGAAAGCGAGTAAGGAGTAGTAATGGCGAAGTTAGAAATTACACAAGTTAAGTCTGCAATTGGTCGTAAGTCAAATCAAGGAGAGACATTGCGATCTCTTGGACTTAAGCGAATTGGGCATACAGTAACAAAAGAAGACCGCCCTGAGTTCCGTGGTATGATAAATACTGTATCTCATCTTGTGTCGGTTAAGGAAGTATAGGAATAGGAGATTATAATGGCAGAAGCGAAAAAAGAGACAGCGAAAGCGAGTTCTGCAGCGAAAGCAACTACAACTGTTGCAAAGAAAAAGGTAGTAAAAGACACTACAAGTGTAGCAAAAAAGGTTGAAAAAGAAACACCTAGTAAGGCAAAAGAAAAAGTAGTAGAAAAAGCGCAGAAACGTGTTGGCTTGCAACTACACCACTTAAAGCCTGCAGATGGTGCGCGCACGAAGAGGACGCGAGTTGGACGAGGTGAAGCATCTAAGGGTAAAACTGCAGGTCGTGGAACTAAAGGAACTAAGGCTCGTTATCAGGTAAAAGTAGGTTTTGAGGGGGGTCAAATGCCATTGCATATGCGTCTTCCGAAGTTGAGGGGTTTTAAGAATCCGTTCAAAGTAACATTTCAGGTTGTAAACTTGGATCGCTTGTCGAAGGTGTTTCCTAAAGGTGGAAAGGTGACCGTTGAAGATCTGATTATAAAGGGATTGGTTAGAAATGGTTATCCTATTAAGGTGCTTTCTAAAGGCGAAGTTACTGTGAAGTTTGATATAACTGCTGATGCATTTTCTAAATCTGCAGTTACTAAAATTGAAGCAGCAGGTGGCTCTGTGAAGTTGGCAAGTGAATCTAGTGATAAGTAGTTGTTGCTAATAGCAGAAGAATGAAAAAGATGAAAGGTAGGTAAGGTCTCGTGTTGAAAGGTTTTCTAGCGGCATTTAAGACTCCTGATTTAAGAAAGAAGTTGTTATTTACAATTGGCATTATTGTTATTTTCAGGTTGGGGTCATTTATTCCAACTCCTGGTGTTAACTATACTGCTGTTAAGGAGTGTACTGCAAGTACTGCAAGTGATGGGTTATTGGGCATGATTAACCTGTTTTCTGGTGGAGCATTGTTGCAATTGTCGGTGTTTGCGCTTGGAATTATGCCTTATATTACATCATCTATTATAATCCAGTTACTTAGGGTTGTGATTCCGCACTTTGAGGCGTTGCATCAAGAGGGACAAGCAGGACAGACTAAGATGACGCAATATACTCGTTATGTAACAGTTGGTCTGGCGATTTTGCAGTCTACAACTATTATTACAACTGCTAGGAGTGGTGCATTGTTTGGAAATCAAGGTGGTGCATGTGATAAAGTGATTCCGAACCAGAATATTATAACACTAGTAATTATGATTATTGCTATGACCGCAGGAACTTCACTCATAATGTGGCTTGGTGAATTGGTTACAGAAAATGGTGTAGGAAATGGTATGTCAATATTGATTTTCTCCTCAATTTGCGCGAACTTCTTACCGAACTTGTGGGGGATTGCAAATGGCAACAATGGTATTCCTAAGTTTCTACTAGTTGTTGTATGCGTAATCGCGATTATTACAGTTGTCACCTTCGTTGAGCAATCTCAAAGGCGAATTACTGTGCAGTATGCGCGCCGCCAAGTTGGTTCGCAGGTTATGAGTGGACAGAATACATATTTGCCCATAAAGATTAACATGTCTGGTGTTATTCCAGTCATTTTCGCATCATCGTTACTGGCAGTTCCTGGTTTGTTTGCACAGTTTGGTGATCCATCATCAAGTTGGGTGCAGTGGATTTCTTCGCATTTATCACGTCAAGATGCTCCATTTCATATGGTTCTTTATGCACTGTTAATTGTCTTCTTCTGTTTCTTTTATACATCAATCACTTTTAATACACAAGAAGTTGCTGATAATATGAAGAACTATGGTGGTTTTATACCAGGTATTCGTGCAGGTGAACCAACTTCAAACTATTTGAAGTACATTTTGAACCGTTTAAATACAGTTGGTTCAATTTATCTTGCACTGGTTGCTTTGATTCCGACGTTCTTATTCCTAATTGCGGGTCTTTCGCAGAGTTTACCGTTCGGAGGAACTACTATTTTGATTATTGTTGGAGTTGGTTTGGACACTGTTAAACAGATAAATTCGCAGCTTCAACAGCATCATTATGACGGTTTTTTGGGGGTATAATGCATCTTTTAATTATGGGACCACAAGGTGTTGGTAAAGGTACACAGGCAGTTCGATTAGGACAGCACTATGGGATTCAGAATATTTCTACTGGTGATATTTTCCGTTACAACATCAAGCGACAAACTGAACTTGGAAAAAAAGTGAAGGCAGTGATAGATGCTGGTGAATTGGTTACTGATGAGTTAACTGGTGAATTGGTGCGTGATGTACTTTGTCTGGAGAATGCACGTGAAGGGTTTATTCTGGATGGTTATCCGCGCAATCATAATCAAGTTATTGATCTTGATGCAACACTTGATGAGTTTTCGCTAAAACTAGATGCTGCAATTTCTCTAACTGCCGATCGTGAAGAGTTGGTTGAACGCATGCTCAAACGCGCAGAGATTGAAGGGCGCGATGACGATACGCCTGATGCAATCAACAAGCGCCTAGAGATTTATGATACGCAAACTGCACCGTTAGTTAACCATTACCGTACTCGTGGACTACTTCTTAGTGTTGATGGAATTGGAAGTGTTGAAGATATTACCAATCGGATTATTAAGGAACTTGATGCATTTGTATAGATGGTGAATTATGGGTAAGTCTAGCAAAAAAGTTAGTCTACAAAATGGGCACATCGCATCAAATCGCGCTGCAAGACATAATTACGAAATTCTTGATAAGTTTGAAGCAGGGCTGGTTTTACTAGGTTCAGAAGTAAAATCATTGCGTTATGGAAGAGCGGCAATTGGGGATGGATATATTTCAATTACCGATGATGGTGAGGCTTGGATTGAGAATATTAGTATTCCGCCTTTTGAGCGTGCTGCAACGAATAAGTGGGTTAACCACGAAGACCGCAGAAAACGAAAACTTCTTTTACACCGTCTGGAAATCAGCCGTATTCAAAAAGGGATTCAACAAAAAGGATTCACAGCTGTTCCTCTTGCGCTGTATTTTTTGAGGGGTCGTGCAAAACTAGAATTTGGACTTGCGCGAGGAAAAAAACTACATGATAAACGAGAGGCGTTGAAAACTAAACAAGTCAACAGAGAGCTTGCGCGTGAAGTAAAACTACGTTGATAAAATCTTCTAGTTGAAGTCCAAAAACCAGATTGCATAACTGCGCAAAATGTGTATAACTAGATGTTTTATGACTTATTCACATTTTTTACTGAGGCTGTTTTGTATACAGTTGATCCGAGTTATAGTATATACATGGTTCTTAATTTTACTAGTAACAGCAATGCGCAGTCTGAGGACATTTGGCGTGTTGATCCAGGCGAAAACAGAAAAACAACGGCTGCTCAAAGCAAGCCTATTTCAATTCCTGCACAATTTAATTCTGGTGCAAAAATACATGCAGTAACTGGAGCTACAGGAGGTAGTGGTGTTTCAACGCTTGCATCTGCAATAGCACAGATCACGAGCAGTCCAACTTTTCTAGTAGATTTGCAGTTTTCTGGTGGAATTGATACTTTACTTGGAATTGAGCAGGAGGAAGGTTTAAGATGGGGTGCCGTGTTGAAACATCCAGTAAAACCCAAAATTCTTCAAGATGTTTGCCCCAAATGGAATGGAATTAGCGTACTTTCCAACAACATAGAAAATACTAACTATGACTTTAGCAAGGCGATTTCAACTCTTTTATCATCATCTAGTGAATTTGAAACTGTTGTACTTGATATTCCTTGTATATTATTAGCAAATAAACAATTGCTTGCAGTTCTCAGTAGTTTGACAATTATTGTCCAGCGATCTATAGGTTCGGTTATGAATGCATTGGCTATTTTGCAGCTGACTAAAAACTTCAACCTTAAAATAAATATTGTGCTTAGTTCTGAACACCTTTCAAAACGGGCGAAGTTGCTTCCAAAACATAATATTGAACAACTTCTAGGATGTGTAATTATCGGTGAGTTGGAGTTTGAGAGTGCAATTAAATTGAATATAGATATGTGCAGTGGACCTAGACTAGGAAAAAGCACGAAACTTCGTAAATTAGTGGAGAAACTGGAACTAAGGACGCAGGCGCAGTGTTAGAAACAAGACTTGACTATTTATTGAACCTTGAAAATGTGACGGATGTTGTCATCAACGGTCCTCATGAGGTGTTCGTGGATCGCGGAAATGGGCTTGAGCAGGTTACTCTTCCTGATGGATTTTTATCTTCAAGTGATGATGTGCGGTTTTTAGCAATGCAACTTGCTCGAAATGCGGGTGTTCGACTTGATGAAGCATCTCCAATTGTTGATGCACGCCTTCTAAGCGGTGTTCGTTTGCATGCTGTTTTGTCTCCAATTGCGCATGTTGAAAACGGTGCACTAATCTCGTTGCGTATTCCTAACAAGAAAGTGCTTTCACTTGAAGATCTTGAAGATTTGGGGATGTTTAATAGTACAATGCGAGCAGAATTGGATGAATTGATTGAAGACGGCGCAAATATCATCATCTCAGGTGCGACAGGTACTGGTAAAACAACATTGCTGTCTGCGCTTATTGGTGCAATTTCAAGTGATCAACGAATTGTGTGTGTTGAGGAAGCTCGTGAAATATCCAGCAATCTGCATGAGCATATGGTGTTTTTGACTGCAAGAGGTCCGAATATTGAGGGAGAGGGCGAAGTGAAGATGTCTCAGCTGTTAAAGGCAACACTTAGAATGCGCCCAGACCGTATTATTCTGGGAGAATGCCGTGGTGAAGAAGTGCGCGAGTACATTATGAGCCTCAATACAGGGCATGCAGGTTCATTGATAACACTACATGCAAATAGTGCTGCAGATGTTTTAAATCGACTTATTCAACTAGGTGCATATGCGAATTTGAATTCAAAATTGATCAAAGCGCAGTTCAAACGAGGTGTTCATGCAGTTGTTCATATCAAATGGATAAATGGTAGGCGTGTTGTAGATGAAATCAGGAGAAACAGTAGTGCAAAGTAAATTCCAGGCGAAAATGATACTAAATAGTGCAAAAAAGTTGCTATTGTTGTTTTTTCCTCTTAGGCGACTTTCTTGTGGAGTTAAAATTGAACAAGAAAAAAATGAGGTTGAAGAATTAGAACAACTTATTGCAAAAACTTGTATGGAATTAAAACTTGGCAAAAATGTGCATGAGATTTCACAAATTAGCGATAATAGCCAATTGCAGTTTCTATTTAAGTACTCGCAGAATTTAGGTACACCGCTTGTGCAAGTTCTTGAAATAGTTGATGATATTTTAACAGATGTGCGTGAATTAGAGGTGTCAAAAGTATCTGCACTAGCTATGCCAAAAGCAACTGTGAAACTACTACGGTTCCTTCCGCTCGTTGGAATTCTGCTCGGATATATACTGGGTGCAAATCCAATTGCAACACTTCTGACTTCTCCTTCTGGACTAATTTCATTAAGTATTGGGCTGGTTTTTATGCTTGTTGGTAATAAATGGACAACTTCTATTGTGCGAGATTTTGAAAAAGATGAGGTATTTAGTTTTGAAAATGACCCCCGTATTCTGCTCGCGCTAGTAAAAGTTGCAGTTAAACAAGGTTCAAGTTTGATTCGCGCATTAGAGGCGTTGAATGTGCAAGAAATTGAAAATCTAAAGCGTGGTATACCATTTACTCATGCAAATCTACCTGAATATATACAGTGTCTTGAGGATTCCTACAATTCAGGTGGTTCTCCAGTTTCTTTAATCAACATGGAAATCAAAAATAGAAATGTATATATAAAAAAGAAGTACAAAACTTGTGCAGAAAAATTAACGGTTGAATTGGTTGTTCCACTTGGACTATGTTATTTGCCGAGTTTTATCTGTATCGGTGTTGTGCCAATTATTATATCATTCTTAGGATAAATCAGCATCATTATATTATAAAGACTTGCCTTTAGTATTAGGTGTAAGTGCTATACTCATAAGCAGAAATTATCTTTACTATAAGGAGAACGATATGAAATTCAAAGGAAATAACTTTGTCCGTACAACTGGTATTGCATTTGCAACCTTTATATTGACATTTGGACTTACTGGACTTACCAATTTTGCTAGAGCAAATACTACAATTGCAACACTTGATACTGTATATAAATATGCAGATTTTGCTTCAAACGAGTATAATATAAATTCGTCTACATTTGATATAAGCAACAAAATTTGCAACAACAAGAGTGTGATTCAGGGGCATTATACACTTGATGTTTCCAAAAAAGATGAACCAACTACGCATTTTAATCTTGAAACTAATGTTATGGGTACTGGACACTCTACTGCAGTGCTGAGTAGTACAAGTTTAGGTTATACAAGTGGGATTACCATTAATTGTGCACCTAGTAGTTCAGGTTTTAGTAACACTATTTCGCTAGATCTTACCCATCTTCCTAAGAACTACCTCAATTTTGCTTCAGAATATACAATTTCACTCAAAAAGAAATCTGGTAGTGTAGAAGATGAGGTAGCTCAAGGTTCGCTTAAATTTGATACTGATGATGTTTTTGTACTGCCTCCAAATAGAGGTAAATTATCACTTCCAAGCGGTACTTCTTTACAGTTTAATCTTACTTCAAGTCTTGGTAAAGGCACTGCTATGAGCCAGAATCCATCTGTTCTTAGTGTTGATCCCACTGCTAGCAGTTTGAGTGATGTTAAACTAATTGCACATAGACCAGGACATGCAACAATCAGCAACGGTTTAAGTGGCTCGGATAAACGAGAACTTATGGTTATTGTACGTCCAGAATTTGGTATTCCAACTGTTGATTTGTCTACAGTTGTTAGTGTAACAAGTCCTGCATTTGGATCAAGTGATGCTCAATTTCATGATGCTATTGAGTTTCTATTCAAAAATGGTATTTCAAATGGCGCACTGGGTATAGACGGCAAAATTCATTACTTTGGAGGTTCTATGCTTAATCGTGGACAATTCGCAGCACTTTTTTATCGTTTTTCTGGTTCTCCAAAGTTTGTGGCTAATCCAAGTGATGACTTCAGTGACACTTCTAATCATCAATTCAGGAAGGAAATAGCATGGCTTAAGGCAAGTGGCATTTCAAGTGGTTATAATGGGCAATTTTATCCAGATGAAAATATTAAGCGTGGTGAAGTCGCCAAAATTATAGGTCGAGCATTTGCCCAAGAGAGTGATTTGTCAAAAACAAGTGCATTCAACACTTTTGTAGACTTGGATCCAGCAAGCGATCTGACTAAATATATCAAGTTTTTAGGATCTACAACTATTGCTCATGGAGTTACTGATAGTTCTGGAACACGATTCTTTCCAAATAGCGAAATTAGTCGCGGTCAAATTGCACAATTCTTGAAGTCAACATTTGATAAATTTCTGTAATCACTTGGTGGTGTCTTCGTCCTGCACATTCTTTACTTTTCTACTCGTTGGAATGTGTGCGGAAATTTGCTACCACATGCAATTATCAGTACCTGCATTTTCATGGGGAGGAGGGTTTATGCAGGTACTGAATGAGCGCAAGCGTAACACTACATCTTGGTTTGCTTGTACAAGAGTTTACGCAGGCACTTCAAGAAGGGGCAATTTCA
>JAIRWY010000020.1 GCA_031268675.1 Candidatus Ancillula glyptotermitis
AAACGCAAAAAACACGATGGTTTACTTGAGTTCATATGGGTAAAAGGTCATAACAATGACAAGTATAATGAACTAGCTGATGAACTTGCACGCAATGCTGCACTAGCACAAAACTGAAAGAGGACAAAACTGCCAATTTTATATACTTGTGCACAATTGACTACAGAAATTTTAAAAAGTTTTTTCAAAATGTGCATTAAAGTACAAAATGCGCTTGCATTGAGTAACTACTTTTTTGAACACAATGTAAAAATGATTCCAGTAAACATATGGGCAGCGATCGCGTGAAATTTATCTTGACAGGTACCCTTATATATTGGGCCTTATGTATACGGTGGTGACTACCTTTCAACTGTTCCAATTAGTCCAAAAGTTAATGTTTTTAACGTTATGCAATAGTTTTTTGATGTAGCACGGTCTTCCTTTCCTTTAGATGTTTTTCCAGCTGTTGGATTAATTTGCCTATAAGTGAAATAAATCTAATACGTGTACACCATTTCAACTAATTTATGTATTAAAGGAGCATTACCAGAAATAACAATTACTTTTGCATCTTGTGGAGTTTACGCTTGTATACACTAAGTTACTGAGGTATGTTATAATGCGCAAGTAGGATTTACGGCAGAAGTCAGCAGAACTGGAAGAATTGCCTGTTTTTGCATGCGCAGGTTTTTGTGTGCTAGATTATATAAAAGTTAGTTATTATCCAGTTATTGTTATTTTTCTGAACAGTTAATGAGTAGTAGGTCGCAATAGTACTTTTTGCACTATACATATGCATTACCACATAATAAGTACAACTACTGGCTTTGAAAACATGCACCTCTTCTGTATTAAGTTTCACGCCTATTTTCAGTTTTTGAATTTTCTTGTATACACTTTGAATTATAACATCCTCTATGTCGTTAATGCTACTAGTTCCGCTGCTTATCTGGCATAATAAGTTAGACATTTTAGATATAAACTGGACAAAGGAAAATGGTAAATCTTGATATTTTCCAGTCATATTTTGCACAATGCTTTCGTTGTGTGATGAGCTATTGTAAGTAATAGATGAGTTAAATGTTCGTATAGTTTTCATACCTAATATAGTACATCAAGATTATATGACTTGTCGGAAAATTATGCAAAATGTTAATAAGTTCGTATCTTGAAAATAAATGTTAATAAGTGCAATTTTCTGATTTGCTACTCAAAGTTTTGGTATAATTATAGAAGTTAGTAATTAGTTTATAGAAAATTTATTACAAATATCGACAAAACATCAAACATTGAATGTAAAAGTATGGTATAATAAAGTTTGCATGTGTTGAAAGGAATATTATGACAAGAGATACAGAGACCAGCAAGGAAACTGTCAGCGACATCACTTCTGAGTTAAGTGATCAAGTATCTGCATATAAAAACGGCGATAAGAGTGAAGATTCTAAAGCTGCTAAGAAAAATACATCTGTAGGTGTTGAAGTAACTGACGAGCCAAAAAAGAAGATTACAAGCCATAGAAAAAATGATAGCACTTCAACTAGTAATACGCAACTCAAAGTTGCTGTTGGCGCGGTTGTTGTTGTACTTATTATTGTTGCAGTTATATTCGGTGTATATAAAGTGCGCCGTCCTGAGAGCTTTTTGGGACTATTTTCTGGTGATCATACTAGTGGTGATGTTAATTCTGTTCTTCTATATGAAACAGCTTCTGCAACTGGAATTGACAAGCTTGATTCTAAAACTAGTTTTGAGCATGGTAAACCCATCGTACTGACTTTAAAACTTGATAAAATTGTCGCAGAAACAGTATATTCATATGATGTGCAGAAGAGTGATAGTTCAGATTCAGTTAGAAAAGGAACTATACAGGTTAAACCAGAGAATACAACTCGTTATATTACACTTGTTACATCTGATAGAACTGCGCTTGAAACAGGTAAATATAAGTTCCATCTAAAGGATAGTTCTGGAAAAGAAATTGTACAGAGAACTTTTTCAATTAAATGATTTAGGCTAAAGGTGTAGATGTCATTAAATTCGGATGATGAGCGTATTGGTAAAACAATTGATTCGCGATATGTAATTCTTGATAAAATTGCTCATGGTGGTATGGCAACTGTTTATAGAGCACTTGATCGACGCTTGGATAGGGAAGTTGCCATCAAGATTATGCATCCACATCTGGCTAATGGAGCAGAAGGTGCAACATTTGTTTCTCGTTTCAGGCGCGAGGCTAGAGCAGCAGCGCGACTACACCATCCAGGAATTGTTACAGTATTTGATCAGGGCATTGATAACAATACAAGTTATCTGACTATGGAGTATGTACAGGGAACAAATCTTCGCAAGAGATTATCAGAAGTGGGTACATTCTCAATTGGTGATGCACTTAAGAATATTGAACATATACTACGAGCTTTGGCTGCAGCACATCGAGCAGGACTAGTGCATCGCGACATTAAGCCAGAAAATATCCTGATAAACAGGCGCGGTCAATTACAAATTACTGACTTTGGACTTGCTAGGGTTGTGACTGAGATGTCAACCTCAACTACTGGAACTGTTTTTGGAACTGTTGCATATCTTGCACCAGAAATTATTGAAACTGGTTTAAGCGATGCGCGTGCAGATAACTACTCAATTGGCATTATGCTGTATGAGTTAATTGCTGGAATTCAGCCATATGAGGGATCAACTCCTATACAAGTTGCATTCAAGCACGTTAATGAAGATGTTCCTGTACTAAGCGATAAATTTCCAGAGGTTCCTCGTGCACTTTCTTTGCTAATTGAGGTATTATGTGCTAGAGATAGAACTAAGCGACCTCCTGATGCAGCGCGTGCATTAGATTTACTTGCTAAATTAGCGCATAGTCTTAGTTCTGCTGAACTTTCGGTTAAACTTCCTAGACCGCAGAAAAAAGTAGACGACTTGCATAATGCAGATTATTTACAAGACGGCGTTGAACAAGAGCAATACGGTAGTTATGACAACAATCTAAACATTGAAGATGACGAAGTAGACAATGGATACGAAATGGAATCTGATGAAAATTTGGAATCTGATGGCGTTGATTTTTACAAAAATGATGATATGCCAACTAATATTTTGTCTGCATCACAATTAGAGGAGCTAAAAGCATCTGCACATGGATTGAATAGTGGCTATAATGAGGGTCCTGATATTATAACTTCTGATGCAGATACAACTGCAGATATTAAGAATAAGTCTAAGTCAAAAAAGCGCTTGAAAATTGCACTAATTAGTGTTATATTTATTTTAACATGTGCGTTAATCGGTATCAGCATTTTATGGTATCAACTTGAAGGACCAGGGTCAAAAGTACAGATTCCTAATGACTTGGTTGGTAAATCGTTTGATGATGCACAGAACACATTGAATTCATCAGAAATTAAATTTTTGCGCGATGATGAGTTTTCTGATACTGTTGAGGCTGGTAAGATCATTTCATTATCACCAAATTCTGGAGAATCCATATCTAAACGAACTGGAAATTTAAAAGTAGTTGTTTCAAAAGGTGTTGAAATTCTGCAAGTTCCTGCAAATATTATAGGCAAAACCATTACAGAAGGCGTTGAATTAGTTAAAAAAGCTGGTTTTCCAGAGCCTAAAGTTGTGCACGAATATCGTATAGATGTTTCTAAGGATATAATAACTGAGACAACTCCAGAACCAGGTAGTGGACAAAGGCATGACACTAGTATAACGCTTACTGTTTCAGATGGACCGAAGCCTGTACTTGTGCCAAATGTCATCGGAATTGCAACTTCTGATGCAGTTTCTGCGCTACAAGCACTCAAATTAGGCGTGAACAAGCAGGAAATATATTCAGATGATGTTGAGACTGGTAAAGTTATTTCGCAGTCTATTGCTCCAAATGCTGGTGCTTTTGAAGGTGATAATATAACACTGACCGTTTCCTTAGGCTCAGAACTTGTAACTGTGCCAGATGTACGAGGAACAGGTGTTGAATCTGCTCGTAGTGCGTTGGCAAATGCGAATTTGAAGTATGCAGAAACTGGTGAATCTATTCTGGGACTTGTTCAGCGCCAAAATATTGCACCAGGTACAAGAGTTAAACGCGGAACTGTTGTTACTATACAGATTGTTTGAGGGAGTATGCGTTGTCCATTTTGTAAAAATTCCACCACTAAAGTTGTTGATTCCAGAATTTCAGAAGATGGTTTTGTTGTACGTCGCCGAAGACTTTGCTTAACATGCAATCATCGTTTTTCAACTATGGAAACTACTTCTCTTTTTGTCGTTAAGCGTTCTGGTGTTTTGGAGGAGTTTGATAAAACAAAATTACTTGCTGGTGTTCGCAAGTCATTTCAAGGCAGATTGGTCGATGAAGATGTATTGGCTCAGCTTGCTCAGAGTGTGGAAGATAGCATCCGAGCTAGAGGAGTTTCGCAAATCGATTCATACGATGTTGGACTTACACTTCTTGAGCCTTTGCAGAAAATAGATGAAGTTGCATATTTGCGATACGCTTCAGTATATCAGGGTTTTGAAACGCTTGATGATTTTGAAAAAGAGATTAAAAACTTGAGGAATAATAAAAAACCAGATATAAATAAAGTACATGAACTACCAGATGATGAGTAGTTAATGCACACTAATTTCGCCATTTACCGCTTTTAGTGCAATATCACCGCGCATTTGAACACCTTGAAATGTAATCATCATCGCGTATTTATATGCTTTATCGCGCGCAACTTCTAAGGTTTTGCCATGTGCAAGTATCGACAACACACGACCACCATTGGTAACAAGTTGCCCAATATCTGCTCCAGTAAATGCAGTTCCAGCATGTAAAACAACTGCTCCTTTTGCTTCTGCCTGTGAAATGCCCTTGATTACATCACCCTTACTTGAACTTTCAGGGTAATGAGCACTAGCTAAAACGATATTGCAAAAGTACTCATCAGACCATTTAAGCTTTGGAAGTTTTTCAAGTTCTCCTTTTGCTGCAAGTGCCGTGATTTTAGAAAGTGGAGTTTTAAGAGCTTCAAGTATAACCTGAGTTTCTGGATCACCAAAGCGCACATTAAACTCAACGACTTTAATTCCAGTTTTTGTATACATCAACCCAGCAAAAAGAATGCCAACAAACGAAGTTCCGCGCTTCTTCATCTCGTGCAATACGGGTGTAGCAATATTCTCAGTTGCCCATTGAACTGCGCCATCTGGTAGCCAATTAAGTGGAGTATATGAACCCATTCCGCCAGTATTTGGACCACAATCATTGTCAAAAATACGCTTAAAATCTTGTGCAGGCATAAGAGGAACTGCTTTTTGTCCATCACAAACAAAGAACAAGCTAAATTCTGGACCTTCCATATATTCTTCAATTAGTACTTTTTTACCATGAACTAGGTATTTTTCTGCGTGTTCTATTGCATTTTCTGTATTTTCAGTAACTATTACTCCTTTTCCTGCGGCCAAATCATCTGCTTTAACAACAAAATGTGAACTACCTGTTTCTTTTAGTTCATTTAGAATTGTCTGGACTTCTTCAACTTCTGAACATTCCCATGCTCTAGCAGTCGGTATATTTGCTGCCTGCATAATTTCCTTCGCAAATATTTTACTAGATTCCAGTTTCACTGCAGCTTTAGTCGGACCAAATATCAACAGCGAGCCATTTTCCGCTTGAAGCATATCTACTATTCCTGCATCTAATGGAGTTTCTGGACCAATTATAACTAGCTCAATTTTCATAATGTGTGTGAATTTTGCAATACCTTGAATATCATTTTCATCAAGTGGTTTATTGGCTCCATCTAATTGAGCAACTTCTGCAATTTCCCAAATACCAGGATTTCCACCAACCACGAAGAGGTCATGCATAACATCAGACTTTTCTTTTGCAAGTGCTCGCAATATCGCATGCTCTCTAGCACCTGAACCAACAACTAAAATTCTCACGAGCCCTGACCGGGACTTGAACCCGGGACCACTTCCTTACCATGGAAGTACTCTACCACTGAGCTATCAAGGCATGTATACATTATACCACATAAGTAGGATCACCCCCCCCCCCACAGGCGTGGGGAATACTTGTTCTTGAAATGGGGTGTATAATAATTACTTGACCACTATTATAGTTTGAACTAGTAGATAAGGAAATTATATGAGTATAAAGAGAAGGACATATTCAAAAGAATATAAAGAGGAAGCTGTAGCTCTTG